>CAZXZQ010000254.1:0-4321 GCA_964645215.1 uncultured Rhizobiaceae bacterium
TAATTCGCCTGCCAGCCCTTGCGGCGCAAACAGGGTCAAGAGAACCAATGCAAGACCCGCAATCAACATATAAGCAGGTGTAATGGCACTCGAATAATCAATAAGATAGAACATGAAAATTGTGCCAACCAGTGGCCCGATTGTAACACCAGCACCACCAAGTAAAACCCATAACAGTGGGAAAATCGAATATTGAACAGTCGCAAATGTTGCGCCCGCATATCCAAATAGAAGCGCATACGCAGCACCTGCCGCACCGGCCATAACACCAGAAATAATCACGGCTGTGAGTTTTAACCGTAAAACATCATAGCCAAGCATGCTGGCGCGTTCTTCGTTTTCTCGAATAGCAACCAATGCCAAACCAAAACCGGAACGGACTATATATGCAATGATGAATAAGCAGATGGCAAATAGGAACAGTGCTGCATAAAACCTGCCGGCGGGGCTCGTTAAGTCAATTGAGCCAATTGCCCGCTCAGCCTGCTGAATAACAAAACCTTCGTCTCCGCGCGTATATTCACCAAAATATAAAACTGTGAGATAGCCCACTTGAGAGAACATTAGTGTGACGATCATGAAAGAAACACCGCTTGTGCGCAGAGCCAAAAATCCAACACAAACTGAAACAACAAATGCCGCCAACAAACCCATCAACATGCCACTTAACGGGTTGAAATCGAAGAAATACATCATCAATCCAAGCCCATACATGCCTGACGCAAAGAACAAGGCATGGCCCAAGCTCAATAAGCCTGTATAGCCAAACAATAGATTATAACCCATGGCGTAAACAGCCAACACGAGTATCCGTGCTAAATTACCTGAGTGGTATTCTGGCAGCACATAAAATGAAATTGCCAAGAGTGCTACCACTCCAAAATGAAGCCAATTAGAACGCTGCGCATCTGACATCACTGGGCTTTCCCCATCAAACCTTGCGGTCTAAAGACCAACACCATTGCAACCAGCAGCGTGGCGATAATCTTCGCAAGCGTTGGAGAGAAGAACACCGAAATAATGCCATCACTCAATCCAATCAGAAGTGCTGCAATCACCGTACCTGGCAAGCTGCCAAGACCACCAATAATCACAACAATGAATGATAGCAACAAGGGCTCGCCCCCCATCAAGTAATGCGCTTGTTGAACAGGCACGATCAATACAGCACCCATAGCAGCAAGCCCAGCGCCTAGACCAAAGACCCATGCATAAACCATCTTCACTGGCACACCAAAAGCACGCGCCATTTCGCTGTCTTGTTGGGTTGCCCGCATTATCAAGCCAATTTTTGTTTTTGTCATCAGTACCCAAAGGCCGGTCAAAATTGCTATCGCAGCAAAGATAACGAATAACTTATAGCTTGTAATCGAAAGCCCCCATGGCCAGTACATTTCAAATCCATTTTCGCCATACTCAAACCACGGTAAAGCAAGCCGTTGATTAAAAGGCGCTTCAACAGGGCGTGCATCTGGACCAAATGTCATCAGCGTTGTTTGCTGAATAATATATAGAAGACCGATCGTACCAACTATGGTTCGATCTGGGTCATAATTGATTTTTTGAAGAATTAGTCGGTCAGCAATCGCCGCAATAACGCCAACTAATATTGGCGCTAAAATCAACGCTACAACGAATCCAAATGCTGGATGCGCACCAAGTAAATGCGCTACCCACCAGGCAACAACTGCGCCCAGCATAAAAAATTCGCCATGCGCGACGTTAACGACGCGCATGACGCCAAAGACTATACTTAAGCCCATCGCTGTCATTGCAAGAACTGCAGCAATAACAGCGCCCTCTAATATAGCCAGAAATAAATGTGGACCAAATTCCATTAACTCAACTCAAACTCTACAGTAGAATTTCCAATATATTAGAATGATTGCGTCGTGTAATCGACTTCATCTTCATAGAAAGTATCTTCGATAGACGTTGTATGAGCCAAAGCCAATTTGCCATCCTTAACTTTGGAAATGTATTGGTGGCCAAAGGTCTGGTGCGTTTTACCGTTAAACTTCTTCGCACCTTGCGGATGGTCATCAGACTCAGCCATATCAGACATGTTTTCAACTGCCTCGATAAGCTTCGCACGATCACCAGCGCCTTTATAGTCAGCTGCTTCCATGCCACGCTTGACGATATTGAGAGTTTCCCAACACCCAAACATATGGGCAAAGGTTGCGACATCTTTTGCGTCACTTGTCGAGGCGCCATTGGCATCAACACCAACCGCTTCACGGTATAGCTTATCGTGTGAAGACTGGTTCTCTTGCGCGTAACGCGGCATGCCTTCCCAGAAATAAGTTCCTTCAAGGAACTCAAGACCCGGGCTTGCAATGTCAACCGCTTCTAGACTGTCGATGAAACCAAAGATTTCAGGACGACTAGGACCAAAAAACTCCCCAAGCTCTTTAACGAACGTAAGAACAGCAGGACCAACCATAACGTGGTAAATCACTTCAGTGTCACGAGGGATTTGCGGGAAATACTTTGTGAATGATGTTTCAGATGGCGGAACTGCAATCTTAGCAACCACATTACCACCTTCGCGTTCAATCGCTGCACTGAAAAAATCACGATGATCATGACCAAACGCGAAGTCTGGGTAGATCATTGTAACTTTCTTGCCCAAGTTTTTGCTCACGAATGGCGCCATAGCCTGAACCTGGCTTTTCACATCTGTGATGCCTGGCTGCAATGTGTAGCGATTAAGCTTACCGCTTGCTACGTGATGACCTTCTGAAACAACAAAGTATGGAATTTTCAACTCGCCTGCACGGGGTGCAGAACCAAATACAACGTGACTGAACAGTGTACCAAATGCGATATCACAATTATGCTGTGTTGCGAATTTTTCAACTACTTCCGCACCACGCTTTGGATCCGTACCATCATCTTCAGCAACGATTTCAACCGGGCGACCGTTAATACCACCCATGTCGTTAATGCGCTTTACTGCTGCAACTGTTGTGCGGTCATACCAACGACCATATGCAGCGCCAATACCTGTACGGTGCACTTGAAAACCAACCTTGATTGGCTCTGACGATTGCGCCTGCGCATATCTTACCATTCCTGGTAAACCAGTTGTTGCTAATAGACCACCTGCACCAATGCCTTTCAGCGTGCTGCGTCTGGAAACTTTATTTGTATTTTGCTTCTTATCTGACATTGTGATTTCTCCCGGGAAATAATGTGTCTAAACTGTCCTCCAACAGAGTTATAGTTTGTATGTATACAAATGAATTGTCCAGTCTTTTTTTTCGTATAATTATGGTTTTTAAATTAGGCACCTTTCGGTGCTGCAAGGAGCCAAAGACCAAACCAAGTGTATCCAGCCATAAAGACCGCAATTGGAATATGAAAGACGATCGCTTTTTTACGCTCAATGAAATGTTGCGCAATCACATAATGTGCCATCAGCACAGCAACAACATGGCCTATAACAACAACACTTGCCTGAGTTAGCCAAATTTTGCGCACACTTTCAACATCATTGAGATACCCTGTTGTTACCTGATAATTCTTAAGGCCCAACAAGTTAGAACCATTTGCAAAAGGGTCAGATAAAGCGGCAATCAAATATTGTCCGTTCACCATGAAAGACGTCATATAATGCGATGCATGATAAACAGCCGTAATCGGCAAAACCGAAATAGCCAGCGCGATGAATAGCGCCCAAAAATCACTTTGTGTAATTGTCTTTGAAAATGAATCCGAACTTCTTACTAAGAAAAATGCGGACCAAATGCTTGCGAAGAATATTGCATATAGCAATAGATTGGCACCCAACATTCCAAATGTTGAATGCCATATTACAGCTGAACGGCCTGGAAATGCGAGCGGATTAACACCGATTTGTCCTAGCCACCAAAAGGTTTCATTGACGCCATCAAAGCTCCCTGATGCAAGCATTGTCAGTAGAAAGAAGGCTTGTGAAAGCGTGATGTCTGTCTTCTGAAGCGCTTGCCAACCGGGCAGCCCAATCGCCCATTTTTTGTCACTTATATTAATCTGTATAGGAGAAAGAAGCGCCAGCAATCTAAAGAGCAGCGTGAAGCACTCAACATGACGCAACCAATCTTTGCCGCCAAAAACTACCATACCGATAAAATTCAAGATTATGTAAAACAGAACAACATTGGAAAGGCGGGCCGGATCATCTGGTGCCAGATCTGCGATGATGAATGTATAGAAGCCAACAAATAAAACTATAGCAGGCCAAGTGCCCACTTTGGCGGGAATGGAGAACATTCTAGATGAGTTTTTGAACAGAAGATTATAAAGCCCTGTCCAAGGGTTCATCCACTGCCAAAGG
>CAZXZQ010000255.1:0-4306 GCA_964645215.1 uncultured Rhizobiaceae bacterium
AATAGCGTCATGATATTTTCTTGCATTGCTTTAATATTATTTTCCTCGGCTAAAATCCCCGTCTCACCGTCTTCAACCACAAGTGGTACGCCCATGCTTTTGTAGGCGATGACAGGGAGGCTCTGCAATTGTGCTTCCAGATAGACCATGCCGATTGGTTCTTTCCAGCCGGGCCAGATAAAGATGTCGCTTGCCGCCATCCACTCAAGCACTTGAGGCTGATCAACTAATCCAGTCCAGTGAATGCGTTCTGACGGAATTGAACTAAACGCTTGCCTGATATTTTCTTCTTCTGGTCCTCCACCGATCACGATCAAATTCCATTCGTGATCTTGAATTCCAGAAAGAATTTCTGCGAGCATATAAAAGTTTTTATCCTTCTTGCCCTTGCGCATCATGCCTGTCGTCACAAGTGTTGGCACACCTTGTTGCCAATGCATAGGTAACTCGGCTTCCTTTGTCATTGCGGTTCGATCAAAATCCATAAAGGTCGGAAATGCCATCAGTTTTTCTGTTGAGCCGAGGAGCTCAGTTAGATATGCCCTGTCCGTTGGTTTAAAAACGAGATGTAGATCTGCTTGCTTGATTCCCGCTTGCGCTTCTTGACGCCATGGTTTCCATTCATCTTCCGGTCCGCCTTGCCCAGTTCGCGCGGCTTCAATCGTAATATAAGGAATGCCAAGTGCCTTGCTAACCAATGGGCCAATCCAGTCCGGTGCCTTGCAATAAGGATGATAGGTGACCCAGAGTTCCGGTTGTTCAGATTGATCAAGTCTAGCGTAGTGTTCAATAAGCTGCTCAGCCTCTGCCAAAGCACCTTTTTTACGGTTGGTAAGAATTTCAGGGTTGCTGCGTTTGGAGTAGCAAATATAACGAGACGCCAATTCCACATCATGCCCGGCAAGCTCAAATGCTTTGATCAAATTTTGTGCGATTAAACGATCACCTGAAGGGATATGATGATCGGGTGGTTTGATAGGAGCAAAGAAGGCAATATGTCTAGCTTTTGTCATATTTTTGCATTTTAAAAGAGATAATTCATAGTTTATGTTCAACACCTTATTGATGTGAAGCTCTCTATGCAATATTTCCTAGATATGCTAAACATTTCGCAGGGAAAGCGGTCAAAATAAATGCGGGTGAAATATCCTTGGAAATAAATCGTCTCGAACATATTAGAATATTAATGTACAGCCACGATACATTTGGCCTTGGTCATTTGCGCCGTTGCCGAACCATTGCGCATGCCATCGTGGAACAGTTCAAGGGCGTGAGTGTTCTCATTATTTCGGGTTCGCAAATTGCAGGCGCGTTCGATTTCCGAGCGCGGGTAGATTTTGTAAAAATCCCATCCGTCATCAAGCTTTACAATGGCGAATATGATTCCATTGGCGAGTATATCGAGATTGATGAAATTCTCGATATGCGCAAGCTGATCATTCAGCGCACAGCCGAAGTATTCCAGCCCGATATTTTTATCGTTGATAAAGAGCCGCTTGGGCTTAAGGGCGAATTAGAGCCAACATTAAAAATGCTTCAGGCTTCCAAAGCAAAGACAGTGCTGGGCCTTAGAGATGTTATGGATTCGCCGGAACTGCTTACTCAAGAGTGGGAAGAAAAGAAGATGCTTGCGCAGATCAACGCGTATTATGATCACGTATGGGTATATGGGCCGGACGATTTCTGGAATCCACTTCAAAATTTTGATGTCCCGCCATCTTTAGAAAAGAAGCTCACTTATACAGGTTTTCTAGATCGTGAACTTAATAATACGCATCCAGCAGATAACCATAATCTGCCAGTGCAATATATTCTTGTCACGGCGGGTGGTGGTGGCGATGGGTTAGCAATAATGGAGCAAATTCTAGCGGCGCGCGAGTTTGATAAGTCACTTGATTTTCCGATCGTCATGGTGCTTGGGCCATTCATGAAATCTGAAGACCGCGAACGGCTGCGGCTTCGTGCTTCCAACTTGGCAAATATCACAATTGTTGACTTTGAAAGTCGCATGGAAGTTTTGATGGAAAATGCAACAGCGCTCGTTGGTATGTGTGGCTACAATACGTTTTGTGAAGTCATGTCTTATGACAAGAAGGCACTCTTTGTGCCAAGAACAGTCCCGCGGGAAGAGCAATATATACGTGCAAAGCGTGCAATGGAACTTGGGCTTTGCGACATGATATTACCAGAAGAAGCTGCAATCCCAAGCAAGCTTGCAGAAAAACTCCGCCATTTGCCGGAGATGAATAATCCATCCGAAAACCTTAAACCGGGTGACATGGACGGTCTTGAAAAGGTATGCATTGAGGTGGCACAACTCAGTGGCGAGTTTTTTGAAGAAGCTGAAGCCGAAGAGATCGCAGAAAAAATTACAGCGTGACTCAATCTAAAACAAAGAAAAAAGTTGGTATTGTTCTGAAAGGCTATCCACGGCTTTCAGAGACATTTATTGCGCAGGAAATCAAGGAGCTTGAAAAAGCCGGTTTTGATATTTCCCTCATTTCTCTACGCCACCCGACAGATAAATATACGCATCCCATTCATAATGAGATAAAGGCAGAGAAATATTATCTTCCAGAATATATCTATCAAGAATTATGGCGCGTTTATAAAGCAAAAATTGCTTGCGCATTTAAACGTGGATTTTGGAAAGCACAGTGGGTATTTTTGAAAGATCTTGCCCGAGATCCGACGCCCAACCGTATTCGCCGCTGGGGTCAAGCAATGGTGTTGGCGCATGAATATGCCGGTGATCTCGATCATCTTTATGCGCATTTTTTACATACGCCATGTTCAGTGACGCGCTATGCAGCAATGATATCAGGCAAGTCGTTTTCTATCTCGGCCCATGCCAAAGACATTTGGACATCGCCTGAATGGGAGATGCGAGAAAAACTCGAAGATTGCGATTGGCTGGTCACTTGCACGGAAGGTGGCGCTGATTACCTAACGAGCCTTGCGCCTGAAGGACGCGTGAAGCTTGTCTATCATGGGCTTGATCTAACGCGTTTCCCGGTGCCACCAAAATCAAAAAAGACCAATGATGGTTCAACTTTAAAGCAGCAAGTTGAATTACTAACGGTTGGCCGCGCGGTTGCAAAAAAAGGCATCGATAGCCTGTTGGTTGCGCTGTCAAAATTACCGGATGATTTTCATTGGCAATGGACACATATAGGTGGTGGGCCGCTTAAGGGTGATTTGGAAAATCAAGCGAAGGAACTTGGCATTGATAACCGCTGCACATTCCTCGGCGCCTTGCCGCAAAAGGAAGTGCTCGCAAAATATCACGAGAGTGATCTTTTCATATTGCCAAGTCGCATTGACGAAACTGGCGACCGCGATGGTCTGCCTAACGTTATTGTTGAAGCACAAAGTCAGCAGCTTGCAGTTATTTCAACGAATATTTCAGGCATTCCTGAGCTCATTGAAAATGGTAAGAACGGCATTCTGATAGAGCCGGATGACGTGGGTGCTTTACAAAAGGCCATTCTTAATTTGGGGCAAGATGTGAAAGCACGTAAGGCCATGGGCAAGTCTGGCGAAGATAAAGTGCGTACGCAGTTTTCGCATTCGCAAACAATTGGCGATATTGTTGAACTGCTGAACCGTAGTTTAGACAAATGAGCAAATCCGTATTTTTCTACGTTCAGCATTTGTGGGGAGTAGGGCATGTATACCGCGCTACCCGTATAGCGCGTGGGATGGTAAAAGCGGGTTTTGATGTTCACCTTGTTTGGGGCGGTACAGATATACCAAGTTTTGATTTTTCTGGAATGACACGGCATTGTTTAGCACCAGTTCGAACAAGTGACGCTTCCTTTTCCCAGCTTTTGCATGCGGATGGCGCTATCTTCACTGATGAGGATAAAGACAAACGTCGGGATGAATTGCTTGCGTTGTTCGATGAGCTCAATCCGGATATTCTGATGACTGAGGCCTATCCCTTTGGCAGAAGACAAATGCGATTTGAATTGCGGCCATTGATGGAACGCGCAAAAGCGCGAAACCCGAAACCGCTCGTCACGGCCTCTATTCGTGACATTATGCAGGAAGACAGAAAACTGGCACGCGTCGAAGAATCCACCAATTTAGTAGAAGACTATTTTGACTTAATATTGGTGCATGGGGACGAAACCCTTATACCCATTCAAGAAACCCTTCAGGGGGTGGATGCTTTTGCCGATAAAATTCGCCATACCGGATTGGTTGTGCCAGATGGGCCAAAAGGCGAATTGGATGATGAATTTAAGTGCGATGTACTGGTTACAGTTGGCGGGGGTGCGTTTGGGCAGAACCTCACACGTAC
>CAZXZQ010000256.1:0-4282 GCA_964645215.1 uncultured Rhizobiaceae bacterium
CTTGTTGCAATAAGCGTAAAATCTTTAGGTCAATAGTGTCTAGTTTAATACTCATAGCGCTATTTCATCCTAAAATTCACCGTTTGTCATTCAAAAACTTGTCGTTCACGGTTCTATTTGAAAGCTTGAGCAAAAAAGCTTATGAAGCTGCAAATCTATTTATCGAACCATTTGTTTAAATCATGTCAAATTATCTTGTTGCCGCTTTCTATAAATTTGTATCTCTGCCTGATTTTGAGGCGTTACAACCATCAATTCAGGCATGCGCTGTCGAAAATGATGTGATGGGAACTATTTTGCTTGCGGAAGAAGGTATCAATGGCACTGTAGCTGGTCCTAAAACAGGGGTTGAGGCACTCCTAACTTTCATCAAAAGTGATCCGCGTATTGCAGCGCTTGAACACAAAGAAAGTTGGGCAGAGGAAAACCCATTCTACCGTATGAAAGTGCGCCTCAAAAAAGAGATTGTGACGCTGGGTGTTGAAGGTGTTAGCCCAACCAAGCAGGTAGGAAAATATATCGAACCGGAAGACTGGAACGACTTCATTCAAGATCCGGATGTTATTGTGATTGATACGCGCAATGATTATGAAGTTGAAATTGGCACGTTCAAAAATGCGGTAAATCCAGAAACAACGAGCTTTCGGGAATTTCCAGAATGGTTTGAAGGGCAGAAAGACATTGCCAAGAAACCAAAGGTGGCGATGTTTTGTACTGGCGGTATACGGTGTGAAAAGTCTACATCGTATTTAATGGCACAAGGAATTGAAGAGGTTTATCATCTTAAGGGCGGCATTCTAAAATATCTGGAAAATATACCTGAAAAAGATAGTCTTTGGGAGGGCGAATGTTTTGTTTTTGATCAGCGGGTAAGTGTTGGCCACGGGCTGGAGCAAGGACCATATGATTTATGCCATGCATGCAGGTACCCAATTACGGAAGCAGACAAGCAGCATAAGGCATATATCAAAGGTGTGTCATGCCCGAAATGTTATGATACCCAATCACCTGAACAGCGCCATAGATTTCAAGAGCGTCAAAAGCAGATGGATCTAGCCAAGGCACGTGGCCATGATCATATTGCCTCAGACCAAAATGCCCAACGCGAGAAAAAGCGTCAGGCAAAGGAAGAGCAAATTCGGAAGTCTCATAAAAGAGACTGATTGTTAGATTTTTAATGTTTCGCTTTCATTGATCGAAAGCGCTGTGATCATCTCATCTTGAAGTATGACAAGCTTATTATTTGCATCAATCTCTTGAACCATATCGCTTTTTTCACGCCTCAATGATTTTACTTCAGCGATGAGTTCTTTAAGACTCGTTTCTAACTCTGCTGCACGCTCTTGATGCTGAGCTTGTTGTTCTAGATTGCGTTTGGCTATCTGCGTATATTTTTCCTGAAGCGTTTCATATTCTTCAGCAATCTCTACGCGTTCTTTTTTGTAGGCCTTGGTATTTTCTTCCGCAATCAACAGTGATTTTCTTAACTCAGCATTGTCACGTTCATTGTTTGCAATCTGCTCGTTTAACTCTTGTGTCTTTGTAAACAGTTCATTGAACTCGCTACGATTGTCTTCCAATGCTTGTTGTTGGGTTTGCGCTAGTTTTTCAAGTTGTGTGATTGCAAGCGTTAGTTTTTGAGTTTGATCTGCTTCTTTATTGCGAAGAAACTCAAGTAACTGAATTTGCTTAACTTGGTTCTCAATAATGCCAAATGCTTCATTGTCTTCATCTGACTCTGCATGCGTGTCATCGAGTTCTGAAATGTAACTATTAAGCGCCTTCGATGTTTCATCAATTGATTGAATAAGTTCTTCACTCTGAAGATTGCTTTCTTCTTGAGGTTTGCTAAGGGCTAAATTCTCTGCAAATGTTTCTTCAAATGAGTTCGTGGCATTATCTTGTGGCTTATGCGCATTTAACTCATTGGCTAATTGCCGTGCCATTAATTTTTCAAGCCTTGCGGCTTTGATTTTTTCACGAATTTCATGAAGATCATCGCCAGAAACTTCAGGTTCCAGCGGTTTTGATTGTATGACTTCGAGCGACGCTTCTTGTTGAGTAGAATAGTGCTCTTCTATATTGTCTTCTAAAGTTGCTAATGCAGCTTCTAGTGGTTTATGCATGTGACCCCCTTTATGCATATTAGGTGTAGTATCGCGAAACATGGGCTTAGCTGCGAATCACTGTCGTATTAAATTTATGATTTTTTGCGAATCATGGCAATGGAGTAGCTGTAATTTTGGATTTGCAATTTTTTCATTGGCCTATGCACAGAAAAAGAATATCTTTGCTTCATGAGAGAAATCCCCATTTTATATTCATTTCGCAGGTGCCCATATGCCATGCGTGCACGGCTTGCAATTAGTGCCTGCGCAATTCCTGTTGAGCTGCGTGAAGTGGTGTTACGCGACAAGCCGGACGAGATGTTAGAGGCAAGCCCAAAAGGCACTGTGCCTGTGCTGATCGAGCCGAACGGGAACATTATCGAAGAGAGTTTTGACATCATTAAATGGGCATTGGCGCAATCACAGGACGCGGATTGGGTGGCGTTCAGTGATGAACAAATAGATGAAATGCACGCGCTGATTAGCGAGAGTGATGGGCCGTTTAAACAGGCGCTTGATCATTACAAATATCCGAACCGGTATGAGAATATTGACCGCGAGACAGAGCGCGAAAATGGTGCTGCGTTTATCGCCAAGCTTGATGCGATGCTGGATGAACAGCCTTATCTCTTCGGAGACACATTCTCACTTGCAGACGGAGCTATCTTACCGTTTGTCCGCCAATTCGCCCATGTGGATATGGATTGGTTTTATGCAGGTGAATGGAAAAACGCTATCCGCTGGCTAGATGCTTTCAAAGAAAGCGAGCGGTTTAAAGCGATTATGATGAAATATGACCAGTGGCAAAGCGGTGAAGATGGAGTGCGGTTTGGTGAGTGAGGTTAGTTGTATATAGTGAAGGTTTGCAATGCACCCTTTTTACCTCAAGTTAAAAACTCTCATGTTGATATTTATTACCCACTGCGGATATGTTTATTCCTAATTGATGCACAAAGCGGCAGAATTAAAGTAGCAATCGTTCTTATTCATGTCTGAAAATCAAAGCCATTTTCGTGGGTTAAAATGAGTTGCGGCTTCTCATCTTCTCTCTATAGTCTCTGGGTGCCATTCCAGTCCATCGTTTGAACGCATGCCCAAAAGATTTGTTGGAACTGTAATCTAAAAAGCCTGAAATATGTAATGCGGTAATATTGGATTGCATAAGAAGACGCTTTGCGAACCGCATCTAAAATTTGAGAAAAGCTGGCACCCTCATCTTCAAGTCTGCGTTGTAAAGTTTTAGGGCTTAAATTCATTGCTTCCGCAGTTGTTTCCAAATTGCACCTTCCCGTACCCATTATTGTTGGGATGACTAGTCGTACTGAAGTAGCAGTATCCATTCTCATAGGTTCATCCATAGAACAACGAATGCTAATGCATTTATCTATTACCCCTTTCAGGAAGGAAAACCTGCCGTTGATTTTAAAATCCATCAACTTGTTGTCGTGTACAATTTCGCTGTATTTACAATCAAATGTCAACTTGCACCCAAAAATCTCCTGATGACGGCTAATATCATCTGGCTTGGAGTATGGAAATCTTATCTCTAAGGGCTGCGAGAACGGTGTATCAATATGTTCAGATACAAGGCGGTGACCAAGTACTAGCGTGTTCTCATAAAGTTGGCGGTTAAGATTGAGATTTGGGTCATATATAATTCTTAAAATGTGTTGATTTGTTTGCTTATCAATAAAGGGAAGAAGAGTTACCCCATTGTTATGAAATTTTAGATGCCTAATGCCTAAACTCAACCATTGCTTAGGAGTTTTTGAAAAATACCCTAGAAACATTACTGGCCCCAAAACAGGCAGCTCGTATGGATAACTCATAACTAAATTCAAACCGAAGCTTGGTTGCTGCAATTCGCGCGCAGTGATGTCATAAAGATCAGCTACTTTTTGGTAAGGTATGAAGTCATCTTCAGTGTTTAGATAAGTTGGATTGATATTTGCTTTTAGGAGTAATTCTATTGGATTTCCATCAAGAGATTCTACATACTCTGAAAACCCTTTAAGACCGATAGTCCTTAAATACGTATCTTTTTTCGGCATTAACAGTCCCTTGAGAACTAGTATTTTATTCTAGACGTAATTCAGTTTAAGTACGCCAATCAATCAGGACACCAGAGCCTTAAAGTCTGCTACTTACCCTATGTCAATATATATAACTATCGT
>CAZXZQ010000257.1:0-4278 GCA_964645215.1 uncultured Rhizobiaceae bacterium
AAAACGGCCAATATACCACTTGTATGGGTTGGAACACCGCCAGTACCGTTCGCGAAAATGAACCCAGACTATTTGGCATTTAACGAAATATACAGATCCAAAGTAGAAGCCGCTACTAGCACCTATGTAGATGTTTGGGACGGCTATACAAATGCAGAAGGCAAATATGTGCGGGCAGGACCAGATATTAATGGTCAGATCGTCCGCTTGAGAACCCAGAAAGGCGTAAGTATGACTCGCGCTGGTGGGAACAAGCTCGCGTTTTTCGCAGACATCGCGTTGCGTAAGATTGGTATTGTGCAAGATGTTATTGATCAAAAGTTTGCTTCACTAGGCACTATCAATATAAATAGCGCTCAACCAGCAGCGCCTGAATATAATCCAATTGCTACAGGCAAAACGATTATCATACCCTTAGGTTCAGCGTCTTCTGATGGTGGCATTACACTTGAAGGCGAAAAGAATTTCATCGCGGATGATGAAAACAAGAAAAGCGTTAGCTACGACCTGGTCAATAAAGGCATAATAAATCTACCCCAATCAGGGCGTATTGATGCTAACTGGGGATTACCTATTAAGCCAAAAGAAGTTGAGAAAAAGCTAGAAGCAAAAGAGCCCGCAAAATCGCAACAATCATCAAACACAAATACAACGCAAGGAGCGGTTGTAAATTAAGTTTGCCTTCAAATTCAAATTATTTCGGTAAAGCTGTTTCACCCATCAGGTTGAGATCGATAGCGTGAGCTGCATGTCTACCTTCACGTATAGCCCATACAACCAAAGACTGACCTCTGCGCACATCACCTGCCGCATAAAGACCGTCAACAGAGGTTTTATAATCCTCTTCATTGGCTTCGATTGCTACATCCCCGCGCTTACTGGTTTTTAAAGCAGGGTCTAATTGCGCGATGAAGCTGTCCTTTAGCGGACTACCAAAACCAATTGCAATAAACGCAAGGTCAGCTTTCATGATAAACTCAGTACCAGGAATTGGTTCTCGTTTCTCATCAACACGGATACACTGTACGCCAGTTAACTTGCCATTCTTACCAACAAACTCTAGCGTTGCTGCCATAAATTCGCGTTTAGCGCCTTCAGCTTGTGAGGATGACGTGCGCATTTTTGTTGCCCAATATGGCCACACAGTCATTTTATCTTCACGTTCCGGCGGCTCTGGACGAATATCCAATTGCGTTACATTGACAGCCCCTTGACGGAAAGATGTGCCAATACAGTCTGAAGCCGTATCGCCGCCGCCAACAACAACAATGTTTTTACCGGCCGCCCAAATTTCTTCTGAAGGCCAACCAGCGCTATCAATTTGCTCGCCACCAACGCGGCGATTTTGTTGAACAAGAAACGGCATCGCATCGTGAACACCAGCTAAATCTGCACCGGGAATTCCTGCCGGACGCGGTGTTTCACAACCCGCTGTAATCAACACAGCATCATGGTTTTTCATCATGTCAGTTGCGGAAACATCAACGCCGATATTTTGACCATAATGAAACGTAACGCCCTCACCTTCCATCTGCTCAACACGCACGTCAATATAGTGTTTTTCCATTTTGAAATCAGGGATCCCATAGCGAAGCAAACCGCCAGCTTTTGTTTCACGTTCAAAAACATGAACATCGTGTCCAACACGCGCAAGCTGTTGAGCCGCCGCGAGACCTGCTGGACCAGCACCAATGATCGCTACTTTTTTACCTGTTTTTTCGGGTGCAGGCTGTGGCTTTATAAGCCCAAGCGAATACGCCTTATCAGCGATCGCCTGCTCAACGGTCTTAATAGCAACTGGCTCATCTTCTAAATTGAGCGTACATGCTTCTTCACACGGAGCCGGACAAATACGGCCTGTAAATTCAGGAAAATTGTTTGTTGAATGAAGATTATTTACCGCTTCTTCCCAATCACCTGCATAGATCAAATCATTCCAATCCGGGATTTGATTGTGCACCGGGCAACCTGTGTCTCCATGACAGTATGGAATACCACAATCCATGCAGCGCGCTGCCTGTTTAGCAACTTCAGTATCAGACATAGGAATTGTAAATTCGTTGAAATGGCGAACGCGATCTGAGGCCGGACGATATTTCGGCACTTGACGATCAATTTCCAGAAATCCTGTAACTTTTCCCATGTGATTACTCCGCCGCTATCTTTCCAAGACGCCTGTCTTCCATTTCTTTCAACGCACGGCGATATTCAACCGGCATAACTTTTACAAATTTTGAACGATAATTTTCCCAATCATCCATAATTTCTTTTGCACGCGTAGAGCCTGTATAATGCATGTGATTAGAGATTAACTGATAAAGACGCTCTTCATCATATCGCGTCATGTTTGATGTTATATCCACGCGGCCCTTATGCATTAGGTCTCCACCATGGTGGTGTAACTTCTCAAGCAATTCATCTTCTTCTGGCACAGGCTCAAGATCAACCATCGCCATATTACAACGCTGTTCAAACGTGCCTGATTGGTCAAGCACATAGGCAACACCGCCAGACATGCCCGCCGCAAAGTTTCGACCTGTTCCACCAAGTACAACCACAATGCCACCAGTCATATATTCACAACCGTGGTCACCAACACCTTCAACAACTGCGATTGCACCTGAGTTACGAACAGCAAAACGTTCACCTGCAACACCACGGAAATAACACTCGCCTGAGATCGCACCATAAAGAACAGTGTTCCCGACTATAATTGATTTTTCAGCAATAAGATTTGAAGCTTCTGATGGCCTAATGACAATACGCCCACCTGAGAGACCCTTGCCGACATAGTCATTGCCATCGCCTTGCAGATCAAATGAAATACCTTTCGCAAGGAAAGCGCCAAAGCTTTGACCTGCCGTACCTTTTAATGAAACAGCAATCGTATCATCTGGTAAACCAGCATGGCCATGCAGTTCAGCAAGTTTGCCTGAAAGCATAGCACCAGCAGAACGATCTACATTTGTGATCTGTGTTTCAATTTGAATTGGCTCGCCACTTTCCAAAGCAATTTTAGCTTCATCAATAAGCTTACGATCAAGGATTGTATCAATTGGATGGTTCTGCAGTTGAGTTTGATAAATCTCACTTTTATCAGCCTCAGGCTTATGGAAGATCGAAGTGAAATCTAATCCCTTACCTTTCCAATGCTCAATCATTGCATTCTTCTCAAGAAGATCGCTCTCACCAATGATTTCATCCAGTTTTGTGTAACCAAGCTCAGCCAATATTTCGCGCACTTCCTCTGCAACAAAGAAGAAGTAATTAATCACATGCTCTGGCGTACCCTTAAAGCGTTTACGCAATACAGGGTCTTGTGTCGCAATACCAACAGGACATGTGTTGAGGTGACACTTACGCATCATCAAGCAACCAGCAGCAATAAGCGGCGCTGTGGAGAACCCAAATTCATCAGCCCCCAAAAGCGCACCTATTATAACGTCACGCCCTGTTTTCAAACCACCATCTACCTGCAAGCGAATACGAGAACGTAATTTGTTCAAGACCAATGTTTGCTGCGTCTCAGCCAAGCCTAATTCCCAAGGGCTGCCCGCATGTTTGAGAGATGTAAGTGGAGATGCACCTGTGCCGCCATCAAACCCTGAAATGGTGATGTGATCAGCACGTGCTTTTGCAACACCTGCCGCAACTGTACCAACGCCCACCTCAGCAACCAGCTTAACTGAGATGTCTGCTTTTTCATTAACGTTTTTCAAATCGTAAATAAGCTGTGCCAAATCTTCGATTGAATAAATATCATGGTGTGGTGGCGGTGAAATCAAACCAACACCTGGTGTTGAATGACGTGTTTTTGCAATCACGGCATCTACCTTATGGCCAGGCAATTGACCGCCTTCACCAGGCTTTGCACCTTGTGCCACTTTAATCTGGATCATGTCAGAATTAACGAGGTATTCCGTCGTCACGCCAAAGCGGCCGGAAGCAACCTGCTTAATAGCTGAACGTTCAGGGTTTGGAGAACCGTCCGGCAATGGTTCATAGCGATCAGGCTCTTCGCCGCCTTCGCCTGTATTAGACTTGCCACCAATCCGGTTCATAGCAATCGCCAGCGTACCATGTGCTTCGCGTGAAATAGAGCCAAAGGACATTGCGCCCGTTGAGAACCGTTTCACAATATCAGCAGCCGTTTCAACCTGATCAAGGCTAACAGGCTTACGCCCTGTAATTTCAGCTGTCTTGAGGTTGAACAAACCGCGTATGGTTGAATATTCCTCAGATGCACTATTCGCATCTTTAGCAAATTCGCGATATTGA
>CAZXZQ010000258.1:0-4243 GCA_964645215.1 uncultured Rhizobiaceae bacterium
GGCTGGTTTTAAAATTTTGAATCAGATGTATAATAACTAAGCAAATAGCAAAAATAGTGCGCGAATTGATTGTTAATTTATCAATTTATGAAATATATTGAACAAAATGTTAGAAATTCTTGCGATAGCAACTTTGTGGAGCAAAATGGAATAATTTTTATAATGGAAGATTTAACGAATTCAGACCAGAGGCTAATTGTTGCACTGAGACACAATAGCCGAGCGTCTATTACCGATTTAGCCAATGAACTAAGTGTATCCAGAGCGACGGTTCAATCAAGACTGGACCGACTGGTTAACACAGGGGTCATTGAGCGATTTACCATTGATCTTGGTTCTAAAGCTTCTGTTGGAATGATTCAGGCTGTCATGTTGATTGAAGTCCAAGGCAACCTGGCAAGGTCGGTAGTTCGAAGCTTGCGGCAGATGCCCCAAATAGTCAGCCTGCACTCGACCAATGGAGCCTGGGACTTGGTCGCTCATATTGAAACGACAAGTCTTCCAGGATTTGACCGTACACTCCGTGAAGTAAGAGAGTTCAATGGTATCCTAAACAGTGAGACCAGTCTCCTTTTGGATAATGCTAAGTCTTAGTGGCTGAGGTGTTGGAATCGTTTGTTACCTTTTTCGCGGAACACCTATCCAATTATTAGTGCTAGATACATCGCGCTACCAGTTGACTTAACAAATTGCTCTACCGCCCCCACAATCTGGCCAGAACTTCAATCTATTTGTGTTTTTTGGTCAATTGACCGTTTCGCCTCTCGCCGTCACTTTTTATGTGGGAGAAGGGCATAAATTGTCACATGCGAATTGGGTTTCCAATTCTCAGACATCGCTAACTTCTGTGATGAACTGAGTTTAATGGAGAATCCACAGCGTGACTGCACCAGTATTAGATATTCGTGACATCCACAAATCCTTCGGCGAACATCATGTCCTTAAAGGTTTGAGCCTAGAAGCAAATTCCGGTGATGTGATATCAATTCTTGGTTCTTCGGGCTCTGGGAAGAGTACATTCTTAAGATGTATCAACCTGCTTGAGATGCCCACAAGCGGCGATATCATTATTTCTGGTGAAAAGATTCACATCGAAAACCAATCAGGCAAAACGTCGAAAATTGCTGATCAAGCGCAAGTCCGTAGAATTCGCAAACAGTTGTCTATGGTCTTCCAATCATTCAATTTGTGGTCACACTTATCAATCCGAGATAATGTCATGTTAGCGCCAATGAAAGTTTTGGGTAAATCCAAAGCGGAGGCGACCGAGCTAGCTGATCGTCTTATGGAACGCGTCGGCGTTTATAAGCGACGCGACTATTATCCAAATCAACTTTCTGGTGGCCAGCAACAACGTGCTGCGATTGCACGTGCTTTGGCTATGGAACCCGAAGCGCTGCTGTTTGATGAGCCGACATCATCGCTAGACCCTGAACTAGTCGGTGAGGTCTTAAAGGTCATGCGCGAGTTAGCAGATGAAGGACGCACCATGTTGGTCGTCACCCACGAGATGGGGTTTGCGAGAGATGTCAGCAGTAAAGTTGTCTTCTTGCACGAAGGCGTAGTTTCCAAATCAGGCGCGCCAAAAGAGATGTTTTCTAAGGAAAATTCTGAGGGAAATTGGGGAGAATTTCTCTCTCATACAAGAGATTAAACAAATCCAATGAAGGATAAACAGGAGGAAATACTATGAACAAATTAATCGCAGGGATAACAGGCGTTGCAGCCATTCTTGGCACTTCGTTGCTTATGCCAGCAGCTGCTTATGCCGAAAAACTTGAAATCCGTTGGGGGGCAAGCCCAGGTTACAAGCCATTCATTTTCAAAAAAGAAGATGGAACACTCACCGGTTTTGACTACGAAATTGGTGCAGCTATTTGCGCAGAACTAAAGGCAGAATGTACATGGGTAGAACAAGCTTGGGACGGAATCATTCCAGGTCTTCTCGCCAAAAACTATGATGCAATCTTGTCCTCAATGACCATCACTGATGAGCGTCAAAAAGTAATCAGCTTTACAGTGAAATACTATAACGCTCCAAACGTCTTTATCGCAAAAGATGGAACATCTCTTGATGATGCAGCCGGGAAATTGGCTGGTGTAAAAATTGGCACTCAAGCCGGTACAACACATCAAAAATATCTAGAAGCAAAATTCCCTGAGGCAGAAATCAAGACTTATCCTTCTCAGGATGAAGTTTGGCTTGATATGAAGTCTGGCCGTATTGATGCAACTCTTGTTTCTGCTCCACAAGCCGAATCATGGTTGAAGTCAGATCAAGGTCAAGGTTTTGCGCTTGCCGGTGGCGAACATGGTGATCAGGCATTCTTCGGAATTGGTGAAGGCATTGGTCTGCGCAAGGAAGATGACAAGCTTAGAGAAAAAATCAGCGAAGGCATCAAAGCTATTCGCGCGAATGGTGAGTATGCCAAAATCAACGCTCGCTATTTCGATATTGATATTTACGGCGCTGAGTAATGTGATTGGTGGTGCCGGCTTAGGCCGGCGCCACTGTTTTTGACTGGGGATACCATGCTGGATAATTTCTATAATTTTTTACCTTTTGTGCTGAAAGGAACGTGGACCACAATTGCATTATGCGTTGTGTCACTCCTTATTTCAGTTCTTTTTGGGATAGTAGGTGCTGCAATGAAGCTTAGCGATAATTCGCTGCTTCAAGGGATCGGAGCCTTCTACACAACACTCATCAGAAGCATCCCAGAGCTCGTTATGATGTTGATTATTTTCTTTGGTGGACAAATTCTGCTCAATAATATTGTGGATGCAACTGGTCTTATCGAGAGAATTCAAATCAATCAATTTTTTGCCGGATCCATAGCGATAGGCTTTATTTATGGATCCTATATGACCGAAGCATTTCGGGGAGCATACCTTTCAATCCCTAAAGGGCAAATTGAAGCAGCAAAATCATTTGGCATGAAGCCAAGCACATGGCTCAAAGAAATCGTCTGGCCGCAATTCGTTCCTCTGGTACTTCCGACATTTACCAACAACTGGCTGGTCTTAATGAAAACGACCGCCCTCGTTTCTCTTATAGGTCTTCAAGACTTGACCTATACGGCTCAACAGGCCGGCAAATCGACCGCGCAACCGTTCATCTTCCTGTTCGTTGCATTCCTAATCTATCTGGTGCTGACAATTCTTTCAGATCTTGGCTTACGCGCTGTCGAACGCCGCTACTATAGAGCATAGGCCAGAACATGAATTTTGACATCATCATCGATTCCTTGCCCCGTTTTTTTGACGGATTATATATAACACTCTGGATAATCATATTCTCCCTCTTGATCGGAAGCGCCCTTGCATTACCCCTTGCTTTGGTAAGAGTTTATAAAATTATTTTTTTAAGTGCTTTTTCGAGAGGTTACTCATACGTCCTTCGTGGCACCCCATTGCTGGTGCAAATATACCTGCTGTATTATGGCCTGTCGCAATTTGAAACCGTGCGAGAAAGCTGGCTTTGGTTCTTTTTAGAAGATGCAAAGATTTGCTTGCTGGTTGGCTTCTCTCTCAATTTAGCCGCCTATATGAGCGAAATAATTCGAGGAGCTCTCGAGGCAGTTCCAAAGGGCGAAATGGAAGCGGCGCGAGCATATGGAATGTCCGAACCTAGATTAATTTGGAATGTTTCCCTTCCTAGCGCACTTTGTAGGAGTATTCCTGCCCTCTCAAATCAAGTCATTTTTCTTGTACACAGCAGTGCCTTGGCAAGTGCGATCACAGTGATAGATCTGTTGGGTGCAGGGCGTGAACTTAACCAGACATATTATGTGGCAGTTGAAGGTTTTCTGACAGCTGCGGTGTTCTATGTCGCATTGATATTGCTCATTACACTTATCTTCCGATTGCTGGAAAACCGATACGCAGCATTCCTTCGATAGGATCCTAAATAGTAAATAAGTCTGAAGTTTGAGTGATAATAGATGGGTAGACACTGAAAGAAGTGAACAATGTCAAACCATGTTTCTGCAAAATATCTGTTACGAGCCTATCGCTTATCAGTGATGATTGCCATGCTCTTCTTCGTAGGTGTTTGCTTCTTTGCATATACATCACAACTATCGAAATCATCAGAGTTACAATCTGTCCATCGGGTGGCTGAAAAATACGGAAAACTGGATAGAGACCTAAAGCAAACAACTAAATATGCACGCAGTCAGTACGAATATCTTGAAACAATATTGCGCTCGGACATTGGTCTTGTTGGTGCAACCAATCAATC
>CAZXZQ010000259.1:0-4239 GCA_964645215.1 uncultured Rhizobiaceae bacterium
GCAATGTGCTTTTTAATGGTGGTTACATGAGCTATGCGTGCACAATTCGCAATCTAACGGATAATGGCGCGATGGTGGAGATGGAAACAACGGGTGGAATTCCAACGGAGTTTGACTTTCGTATTAAAGGTGATGCCAGAAGATATAAGGCAAAAATCATCTGGCGTGAGCCTCGCAAAATGGGCTTGCAGTTTAATTAATTGATCGATTGTTCATTTAATTAAACTTCTAATATCTATAAATTTGATTAAGCTGCTCTGGAAACCTTTCCGGAGCAGTTTTTATGTCTGAAAAAAGCGTAATCCTAGAAAAAGATGGTCGTATTGGACGTGTCTTTCTTAATCGCCCTGACGTTATGAATGCTATTCATGATGAATTGCCGCAAGATTTGGCGGACTGCATTGAAGCTGCCAATGATGACGATGATATCCATGTCATTATTCTTTCTGGCAGGGGAGATGCGTTTTGTGCGGGCTATGATCTCGCTTATTACGCGGAAAGTAATGGCGCTAATGAAGTGACGCAAGAAATGCCTTGGGATCCGATGAAGGATTACAAGTTTATGAAGCGGAACACAGAATGTTTCATGAAAGTGTGGCGGTCTTACAAGCCGGTTATTGCAAAAGTGCATGGATTTGCCGTGGCAGGCGGCAGTGATATCGCCCTTTGTTCAGACATTATCATCATGGCTGAGGATGCGCAGATCGGGTATATGCCAGTGCGTGTTTGGGGATGTCCGACCACTGCCATGTGGGTTTATCGCCTAGGCGCGCAGCAGGCAAAACGTATGCTTTTTACAGGCGATAAAATTACGGGTGTAGAGGCTGCCGATATGGGCTTGGCGTTAGAGGCAGTGCCTGCTGATCAGCTTGATGCACGCGTGGATGAGCTTGCAAACCGGATTTCAACGGTTCCTAAAAATCAATTGATGATGCAGAAATTGATGATCAACCAGGCCTATGAAAACATGGGGCTTGAGAACACGCAGATGATGGCAACCGTGTTTGATGGTATTACGCGTCACTCGCCCGAAGGTCTGAACTTCAAGGCGCGATCAGAGGAAATGGGCTGGAAGCAATCGGTCCGCGAACGCGATCAGGGGACGTTTGACTGGACTGAAAACCGGCCGATTAATCCGAAGGGGTGATGGCGCCTCTTTCTTATTAAATATGGATGCAGAAATTCTATATTTAATGATTTTATTTCTCGCGGATGCCTGCGTATATTTTTGAAATGCTCGAACTTGAATAGTCGAAACTTGGTTCTAATTTAATTATTTGATTTGGCATTTTCGCACGCCACAAAGGGGATGAATTATGAGAACACTTGCAGCGCTGGTTTTTCCTGGTTTTGAAACGCTTGATTATTTTGGTCCTATTGAAATGCTAGGCGGTTTTGGAAATGAAACTGAAATTATAACTGTCGCAAAAGGAAGCGACCCAGTGCCAAGCTGTCATGGTCAAAGGATCGTTGTAGACAAAACCATATCTGAAAAAAATGACTATGATTTGTTGTTCATACCAGGGGGTGATGCAGCACTGGCTGAAGGCGAGGATGAAGAGCTGGTTCAATGGATTAAAGAGGCGTCCGCAAATGCTGAACGTGTGATGGCTGTATGCACAGGCACAATTCTACTTGGGATGACTGGCGTTCTGGATGGGCGCGAAGCGACAACTAATAAATTGGATTTCACAAAAACTGTGCATCTTGCTCCGCAGGTCAAATGGGTCAAAGAGGCAAGATGGGTTGAAGATGGTAAGTTCTTTACGTCTTCCGGTGTTTCCGCCGGAATGGATATGGCACTTGCCGTGATGGCCGATTTATTTGGGCTAGAAATGGCCGAAAAACTGGCTTTAGGATGCGAGTATGAATGGCAGAAAGACCCAAGCCGCGATCCTTTTGCAAAACTAGCGGGCTTAGTCTGAATTAAATGTCCGTTAGCGGCTATATTAATTTGCAGCTAAACTAAACATTAGTATTGCCTTCGAGATATATTTTATCTGTTTCTTATCGATCAGAACTTGTTATTGCCGAAATTAACGTGTAATGCGCATAGTTAGATATTGACGAATTTCTTGACTGCTTCGTTCCCTAACCAATGGTTGCGCGCTAATCAGGCTCTTCTACAAAATCGAAAGAGTTATGGAGGCAATGTTTGTGCTCCAGCATTTATGCGTTTCATTTGTGAAAGGAAATTTCAATGAACACAGGAACAGTAAAATTTTTTAATACTCAAAAAGGCTTTGGTTTTATTGAGCCAGACAATGGCGAAAAAGATGCGTTTGTACACATCACAGCACTTGAGCGTGCTGGCATCAGCACATTGACAGAAGGTCAGAAAGTTTCTTACGACACTGCGGTTGACGCTAAAAACGGTAAGACATCTGTTGATAAGATCGAGCTTGTTGACTAAGCCTTTCAGCTTATAGAATTTTGAAAAGGCGGGGCGTGTGCTCCGCCTTTTTTATTTTGCTGCGGATGGTTTAATTTTAAGCCAAAGGTTCATAATGACCTTGATCGTGGCAATTAAAACAAGTGCGCATAGCACAGTTTTAGAGAAGGTCTCCATCGTGCCTTCAATAAGCATAGCATGCATGACGCTGCTGGTCGCGATGGTGATTGCAAGTGTCATATGTGCAATGCGCCATGCGTTTAATCTAAGGCTTAGCCGTTTTCGGAGCATTGCTAGAAGTGCTGTTGCGAAGACTGCCCACATCGCGACAACACCCCAAGCGGAGAAAGGGGTGGGTGATGAAAAAAGCAGTGCATCGATCACATCTGGTGGGCTGGTTAGCCATAGCCCTGCTACATGAATAATGATTGCTGCGACGAGAATGCCACCAACCCAGCGATGGAATTGTCGATATCGGATTGCGGCGAGGTCAGGCAAATATCCGCCGATCAAGAGCGGTTGAGTAAGCAGCAGCGCCATTGCGATTACGCCTGCAAAACCTGCTATGATGTAGATGGGGTCACGCCAAGCAAGCAAGGGGCTTGATGCTGCTAGCCCAATTGGCACGAGGATGACGATTGCTAGGGCAGCCCAGATGAGTTTAGCGCGCATTAAATTGGGTTTGCTCAAGCTGGTTCAAGTACGAAATCTACATGGAGTGTTTTATCTGATGCACTTGGCATGATTGGTCTTAGAAATACGGTTTTAAACTCGCCACTATCATAGGCAAGGTGACCGTGAGGCTGACCAAAGGCAGGTACAATTTGCGGCATATCCATTTGGAACTCACCCTTTGCGTTGGTGAGTGTTGCACCATGGCTTTGTGGCTCGCGTTCATGACCTTCGGTTGTATGTGCCCACATCTGGATACGTTGGTTAGGCAAGGGCGCGCCATCACCTGCACGGCGCACGGTGCCTGTCATCAAAAAGCCGCCGCCGCCAATGCGTTTCACAATTGGGGCGCCAGGGCGATAATTATTGGAGCCGCCACGCATGGTGGGTGTCGGCGCCAGACCAGCCGCGCGGGCAGGGATGATCAAGCTGGATGCACCAGCAGCCATAAGTGCGCGACGTGTGATAAGCAACTTGGACATTAGGTTTGCTCCTGTCAGGTACGATGAATGCGATATGATAAGATTATAAGGCGTTTGTGACAGTTTTAAAGTTAGAACGATCAAAAGTTGGGTTTTACGCATTCACTTTTTGCACATGTCGCATATTTTATCTTCAAATTTGAGGCAAATGCTTTTATCTTATACTTGCTTATCAATACTTTAAGTTAGCGATTGGGGACGCGCTTGCAGGCAATTCAAATACAAGGACTTTTTGCACCACTTGTTGGCATCCTTGCGGGTGCTGCGTTGCTGCTTCTTTGGCGCTACAATCGTCATATCCGCTATTTGCCTTATTTTGGGATGTCCTTATTTTGTTTTGCAACAGGTGTTGTCCTTTCTCAAATTCTTGTTGAGAGGATGACGGTACCAAACGCGCTTTTCTCCAGCACAATGTTTTACGCCGCAACTGGATTTATGATGCATGGTGCCTTAATGCGAAAAGGGGCGGGGCTGAATATTCCGCTACATTTGCTGATGATGGGTGTGGATATTATTGGGCGGATATTGATTTTATATTTTGATCAGCCGAGCAGTGTGTATGTGATCTATGCCAATACCATGTTAGGCGCACCACTTGCGCTGGGAGCGTATAGACTAACACTGCTTGCAAATCGCGACATTCAATCTGTAAGTGTGGCTGTGGCCTTTGGCTTTATTGCGGTGTGTCTAATA
>CAZXZQ010000260.1:0-4156 GCA_964645215.1 uncultured Rhizobiaceae bacterium
ATATTTCTTTATATTTTTCAAATCAATTATAGAAGATTCTTTCATGCAAATTGAAATCGATAAAACCGACCGCAAGCTTTTAAAGCTCCTACAGTCAGATGGACGGATGTCTAATGCGGAATTAGCTGAAAAAATTAATGTTAGTCCTGCTACGTGTCATAGACGCACACAACGTCTTTTTGATGAAGGGGTTATCACCAATGTGCGGGCAAATATAAATCCTGATATGATCAGCCGTGGATCGCTGGTAATGGTTGGTGCGGTCTTGGAAAGATCAACGCCTGAAAGCTTTGAAGCTTTTGAAGACGCTATTTCAAAATTCTCATTTGTTTTAGAATGCCACTGTGTAGCAGGTGATTTCGATTATCTGCTTAAAGTTCGCGTTAAAGATACAGCGGATTTCAACCGATTGCATAGGCAGCAATTACTGACGCTTCCAAATGTTCGCCAATTACGTAGCTTTTTTGTATTGAAAGAAGTAATTGAAAACGCACCAGTGGATTTCTAAATCTTTGGGAAAATCGATTGCAAATTTCACATCATCACAGTCAGATCAACGTGACGTGAACATATGTTATGTTATGTGCATGGAAAAGCGGCCAGAAAACCTCCACTAATATGACCACAGTTCTTTAAAGGCTGAATATTAGCCGAAAGTAACATTTCGAAATTAATCAAAGGAAGTAAACATGAACCTTACACGTCGTCAATTTGCAGGTCTAACATTGGCAGCTGCTTCAACTGTAACACTGGGGGCAACACCATCATTTGCAGGTGATAATACTCGCAAAGGTAGTCTGTCAGGTCGCAAGGGTTATAATGTTTCCGGTACTGTTAAAGTGAAAAAATCAGGCGGGAAAACAAAAGTAGTATTCAAAGATGATTATGTTTTCGACCCGTCAAAAAACCCACCAGACATCAAAATCGGTTTTGGTAATGGCGAAGTTTATGCCAAGGGTTCAAAAATCCACGACAAACTAACCATCAAAAAAGGTGCTGCAGAATTTGAAGTTCCTTCAAGCATAGACACAAGCAAGTATAACGAGCTTTACATCTACTGCGAGAAATTCACAGTTATCCTTGCGGTTGCACCACTAAGCTAATCGTATAAAGCTATACAAGTTTATATTAAACCGCCGGCAACGGCGGTTTTTTTATTGCTTGATGTTCAAACACGCGCGATAAAATAGGAAATTTAGTAGCGAGAACCTGCAACCTTGTACAACCAAGATTCCTTCTTTGATTTATCACCCTGGGGTTCCTTTGGCCTTGCTTGCCTAAGTGGCGTGCTTTTAATTCTCATGGTTCTTGTCACGCATGCATTGCTTAAGGGCAAAGTATTTTGGATATGCATCCCCTGCTCACTCGCCTTGTTTTGGCTATTTATCTGGCTGTCCCCACAGGTTTACTACATGTATTATCGCATGATTATACCAGACCTGCCTTTGCAATGGGTCATCTGGCCGCCTGAAAACCCGCTTACCGCTTTCAAATATCTATTCTTTCAAGGCCCACAAAACCTCTCGGCACATGGACAGGGCTTGCTTGGCTGGTGGCTGATTGTGGCACCTTTTTTGCGGTGGCCAAAAACATCCGCGTGACCCAAACAAAAATGGCAGAGTGATTTCTCACCCTGCCATTTAAAACTTATAAAAGCCGCTAATTAATTAGCCAACGATCTCGTTGCCAGCAAACCAGAATGCGATTTCTTCTGCTGCTGTTTCAGGTGCGTCAGAACCGTGAACTGAGTTTTCGCCAAGTGACAATGCAAACTCTTTACGGATTGTACCTTCGTCAGCTTCAGCTGGGTTTGTTGCGCCCATGACTTCACGGTTTTTCAAGATTGCGCCTTCGCCTTCCAAAACCTGAACGATTGTTGGACCAGAAGACATGAATTCTGTAAGTTCACCAAAGAATGGGCGCTCGCTATGCACTGCGTAAAAAGCTTCGGCTTGGCGAAGGCTCATATGTACGCGCTTTGAAGCCACAACGCTAAGGCCCGCTTCTTCAAGCTTAGCTGTGATTTGGCCTGTAAGATTGCGTTTTGTTGCGTCTGGTTTGATCATTGAGAATGTACGTTCAATCGCCATGTGTCTGTTCCTGTCATTGAGAAATTAAAGGGAGGATTTGGCGGCTGTATACGCGTCATTTGATAAGCGCGCAAGGCATGATTTACCGCTTGATTAAAAGGTCAAGAAAAGCCACAAGGGCCTCATGTTACAAATTACCGACCTTACCGTTCATATTGCTGGGCGTCCTCTTCTCGAAAATGCGAACTTATCTCTACCAAAAGGGGTGAAGGCTGGGCTTGTGGGCCGCAATGGATGCGGCAAGACCACACTCTTCAAAGTGCTAACAAATGCACACCCAAGCGAAACCGGCAAAGTGGACATCGCAAAAGATTGGAAGATTGGCCAAGTTGCGCAAGAAGCACCTGGTACCGAACAAAGCCTGATTGAGATTGTGTTGGAAGCTGACAAGGAACGCACTGCCCTCCTCGCCGAAGCGGAAATAGCAACCGACCCTGAACGCATTGGAGAAATTCAAATGCGACTGGTTGATATTGATGCGCATTCGGCTGAGTCTCGTGCAGCAACTATTCTTGCCGGCCTTGGATTTGATGAAGACGCGCAACAGCGCCCGGCTTCATCCTTCTCCGGTGGTTGGCGCATGCGCGTGGCACTCGCGTCTGTGCTATTCGCCGAGCCTGATCTTTTACTGCTTGATGAGCCGACCAACTATCTCGACCTTGAAGGCACGCTTTGGCTTGAAAATTATATCGGCAGATACCCCGGCACGGTGCTTATCATCAGCCACGACAAAGACCTGTTAAACACGGCGGTCGATTCAATTGTCTCGATGGATAATCGCACACTGACTTTCTATCGTGGCTCTTACGATAACTTTGTGCGCCAACGTGATGAGCAACGTGAATTGGCCGAAAAGACGCGCGTTAAAATGGAAGCGCAAGTTAATCACATGCAAGCGTTTGTGGACCGCTTCCGCGCCAAAGCTTCAAAAGCCAAACAGGCACAATCTAAACTCAAAGCAATTGAGAAAATCAGATTGCCAGCGCAGTTGGAACTCAGCGGTACAATGCCGTTTAAGTTTCCTGATCCGGAAAAAATCTCTGCTTCTCCCATGATCAAACTTGAGAATGTGCGTTGCGGCTATGATGATGAAACCGTCATCCTCAATCAGATCAAGCTCAACATTGATGCGGATGATCGCATCGCGCTTCTTGGCTCAAACGGCAATGGCAAATCAACCTTCGCGAAACTGCTGGTAGATCGCCTGCCCATGGTGGATGGCAATATCGTCAAGGCGCCGAAAATAAAAGTAGCCATGTTTGCGCAACACCAGATGGACGACCTCCACGAAAATGAAAATCCGATTGAACATGTACGCCCACTCATGCCTAAAGCTGGCGAAGCGCAAGTGCGCTCCAAGGTTGCACAGATGGGCCTGGATCGCGACCGGATGGAAACCAAATGCAAGAACCTTTCTGGTGGCGAGAAGGCGCGCCTCTTGCTCGGGCTTTGCACTTTTCATGGGCCAGACCTTCTTATCCTCGATGAGCCGACCAACCACCTTGATGTGGGCGCGCGTGAAGCGCTCGTGCATGGGCTTAATGAATATAAAGGTGCAGTCATCCTCGTCAGCCATGACCGCCATTTGATCGACGCGACCATGGACCGGCTATGGCTAGTGAATGAGGGGCGCGTTGGACCGTATGATGGTGATCTTGTCAGCTACCGTAAGCTCGTTTTACAGCAGGGCAAGATGGCGAAGAAAAAGAAGAAAGAAGCACCGTCTTCCCCTGCCGTAGAAGCTGAGCCAGTAGCACCCATCATTGAGAAAACACCGGAAGAAAAGCGCAATGAGCGCGCTCTGATCAAACAGAAAATTTCCGAAAAAGAGAAGCAAATTCAAAAGCTTGAAGACGCACTTAGAAAATTTGATTCAAGCCTCGCAACACCTGGAATTTATGAAAGATTTCCTGACAAGGCTAAGAAATTTTCGCAACAACGCGCCGAAGCACAAAAGATGCTGGCACAGATTGAGGAGAGCTGGTTGAAGCTTAGTGGAGAGCTTGAAAAGCTGAAAGAGTAAAGCCTAATTACTTATCTTAGTGGAATGTCCGGTATGCGGACTT
>CAZXZQ010000261.1:0-4113 GCA_964645215.1 uncultured Rhizobiaceae bacterium
TATCTTTTTGATATAACGCTATTTATTTTTATATACGTTGCTTGCGCAAACTAAGTTTCACAATTTTATTGTTTCACCCTCACGCGCAATAGAGTTAGCAGGATTAGACTTTTTTATGAACACGTCTGATATTGCCAATTCTGCGTCTGTTCTTTGTGGAATATGGTGAAAAGCTTTGATAGCGCCCGCATTTGCTAGTTTGCACAGCCGCGCGCCTTCTTCGATTGTTGAATGGCCAAACCCGATAAAATTCTCAAACTCAGCATCGGTATGGCTGCAATCATAGACGAAGAGATCAACCCCATCGATAAGCTCTAAAATCGCATCATTATGCGTGCCAATTATATGTTCTGTGTCTGTGATACAGGCAAAAGACTTGCCGTTATAATCAACCCGATATCCGGTAGCGCCACCGGGATGATTGAGAGAAGCAGTTCTGACTTTTATGTCGTCACCAATGGTGAAGCTTTGCGATGATACAAGATCATTGAAATTAATCTTCGCAGTAAAAATATCTGGTGTGACTGGAAAAAGCGGGCGGCTCATAAATTTGTCAAAGATATCCTCACCGCCAGTGGATGCATCAAGCTCACCGCAGTAAACATCAACACTGTTCTCAGGATTAAAGAAAGGTGCAAAAAACGGGATGCCCTCAACGTGGTCGTAATGTGCATGCGTTAGAAGAAGGCTAAGGTTTTGCTTTTCTTCAAGACATAACTTCTGGCCCAGATTTCTAAAACCAGTACCTGCATCAATAATGATGGTTTCATCGCCACACGTAAGCTCTATGCAATTTGTATTGCCGCCAGTTTGCGCAAACTCAGGACCGAACACAGGTAAAGTCCCCCGTGTTCCCCAGAACTTGATTTCAAATTGATTGTTATCAGCAGCCATTAAAATTAAAGTCCTAGGAGGCTGCCGAAGCAAGCTCACGACGTGCTTCACCAAGTTCAGAAGTTGTTTTATTAAGGCGTGAGGCAAGCTCGCGCATAACTTCAATACCAAGCTCTGGCACTTGAGAAATAAGCCCCAAGAAATGCTCTTTCTTGATTTTTAGCGTAGATAGCTCGTGCTTGGCGCGGATGGTCGCTGTTCTTGGAACATCACACAGAATAGAGATTTCACCGATGAATTCATTGGAGCCAACTTCAGCCACAACAACTTCACCATTGTCTGTGTCGACAACAACTTCGGCAGCGCCTTCAATGATAACATATGCTGCATCACCAGCGTCACCTTGCTTAAACAGGTCTTGGCCTTCTTTATAAACCTTTTGGTCTGAGGCAAATGCCAGCAGTTTGAGCTTGCCCGGATCAATTGCGGAAAATAGTGGAATCTTCCTTAAAAGTTCAACCTCTTCAGATAGTGTAGCCATTAAGTCTCTCTCTTTAAGCAACCAACTCTTGATAGAGCGGATTGGTTTCTTTGATGTTCTGCGGATCACCATCGGCGATTAATTCGCCATCTTTAAACACTAATACACGATCAAATAGCTCTGCGAAACCCGCGTTCATTGGAACCCAGATAATGCCTAGCGGATGATCTTTACTGTTTGATGATGCTTCTAGTACGGTTTTTATAATTTTTTCTTGCTCCCTACCGCCAAGGCTATTCATGCCTTGATTAACAATCAGCAGGTCAGGTTGCTTGAGCAATGCTCTTGCAAGATGCATTTTTTGTCTCTGTGTTTCAGATAGACGTTTACCGCCTGAGCCCACGTTAAACGTTAAGCCAATACGGAAAACATCGTCTGTCAGTTCCATTTCATCCAGCAAGTTTCGAATTGCTGCCGTCACACGCTCTTGCCCTTCGGCAACGGTGTTTGAAACGCGTCCCAACAGTACGTTATCAATGAGTGAGGCGGCAGAGTTATAGCTTTCAGGCTCGTAAAGCGCGACTGGCATTTCAGTTAACTGCAGCATTTTTTCACGCAAGTTAAAGCGCGCTTTAACAATTTTATCTTTCAACACTTCTGGCAAAAGACCCAAACGGTTTTGGCTTTCGATATATGCAAAGGTGAGACGCATAACCATAACAAAATCATCGTCATTAACTTCAGAATATTGTTTGTTGCCAATGCGAGAAAGTGCCTGGCGGTACTCAGGCAATTCATCAGCATTCATATAAGTTAGCTGATCAAAGAATGGATTGTCAGGGTCTAAATCTCCAAACAATTCTAATGTGGTTGCTGCAACCTCTTTGCCCATATCAAAGAAGTCCTGAACGAGATCTTCTTCATCCAGCACACTGCGAACTAAAATATTGCCAGGCAGTTTTTCAAGTTCATAACCAGAAAGAATAGCTGTGCCGAACAGGAGGTTTTCACCGATAGAAGCCTGATTGTTAAATTTCTGAGGGTCAAAAGGTTCAACAAATTCAGAGAACCCGAGCTCATCCAATTGATCTCTGAAGCGTGATCTTGCTTCCAAGATTGCAGTGCTGAGTTCTGGAAACTCTTCTGACGCAAACGTACTGCGTAGACCAAGACCACGAATGTCCTCTTCAAGATCAATCTTGATAAGTATGTCTCTGATGCGCTCACTTAAACCAGCATCATCTCCAACATTGATGCGGTTATAATCAATCCACTGCGCTTCAAAATCGAGTTCGAAATTTCCAGAGCGCTGAACTTCATCAAATGCAAACTCATATTTTTTCTTATCAGCAGGAGAGCGTTCTAATGGGGCGATCGGTTGGTTTTTTAAAGCGAAGGTCAGGTTTTCTAAAATCGTGCCTTGCGGGAAATAGGTACTGCCATCAATATAAGCAATACGACGACCGGTGAAATATTCTGGCTGCTCTTCAATCGGTTTGCCGTCCAATAAAACGCGGCCAGAGGTTGGTTTTTGTACACCCGCAAGCACTTCTGCAAATGCAGGTGCGCCGCCACCAAAACTGCCGATTACAGCAATTTTTTCTTGGGCCGAAATTTCAGCACTTGCCTGTTCAATCAACTTAGAGCCGGTGTCATCTTCAACGCCAAGTCTGCTGATATCATATCCACTCTCAATCTTAGGCACTTCGCCTTCTGGCACTTCTTGCAGATGCGCTTCCTGAAGTTTGTCCATTGAAAACTGCTCAACAATTTGTTTGTAGCGTACTTCAACGGTTAGGCGTTTTTGGTCTTGGTCAATCAAACCACGCACAGGAGCAGGGAGATCCTTATAAGCTACGATAACGCCCAAGAGCTGGCCAATGTCTAAAACACCTGTAATTGCAAGATAACCACCAACCGCATAGAAGAAGATCGCCAACATCTGGATAAGCAGATTGTTGATGAACTTTACAATGAATTTTCGCTGGTAAAGTTCAAATCGGATAAAGAAAAGTTTCCCAAGAATATGAGACAATTCTGAACGTTGATAGTTTGTTGTGTCATTGGTGTGCGAATCTTGAATGCCCTCAACGACTTCACCCAAGCGGCCAGCAAGCTTTCGTGCTGCAATCTGTCGTTGTCTTTGTAGTTCAATAAGACGTTTTCTGAGAATAGGGATTAGCCATGCCTGAAACGCGACAACAACAAACGTGGCAACACCCAACCAGAAGTTTTGTAAAAAGATAAAGAGGAGAGCAACTGCTGCCTGTCCGCCCAGGAACAAAGGTTGCGTGAAAGCATCCCCGATATATTCGCCCATTGGCTCCACTTCATCTTTGATCATGCTTGCGATCTCAGATGGCTTTGTGCGGCGGAACCTAGAGAGTGGATAGCGTAAAACCCGGTCGAATAATTCATACCGTAGGCGGCGCAATATGCGTTCACCCATGCGGCCTTTATAGGTGTTGATGTAAACTTTGAACAAGCCGTTGGCGATGATCAGTAAAAACAACGCCATTGAAAGTACGAAAAGAAATGAAATTCTCTCAAGTTCAAAACCTGAGAACAACTCAACTGGTTTGCCAAAAAAGTTTTCCCCAAATGGTAAGTTAATCTGAAGGAAAGTTGCCGTGTCACCAGGCCGTTCAAAGCCTGAACCTTGAATTGGATTGTTAACAATGCGTTTAGGTAATTCTAGACTTAAGAAGTAAGTTGGCATTGACAGTAAAATAATGACCAACATCCATAGCTGGTCTTTACGCGAATGCATCCAAATATATTTTAAGAGATTTCTCTCC
>CAZXZQ010000262.1:0-4078 GCA_964645215.1 uncultured Rhizobiaceae bacterium
CCATTGTATTGTTAAATGTTGAATTCACATGAGCCATGCCCGAAGTGATATTCTTTCGTTCGCGACGGCGAACTTTACCGGCTTCTTTTGCCATTAATAGACCTTTCTTCGATCTCTACACTGCCGTAGTTCCAGCAGCTCCACCAAGGTGCAAAACACCTTGAAAATTGTTGGGTAACCCCAAATAAAATTACTTCTTCTTACCTGCAATTGCTTTAGCAGGGCCTTTGCGTGTACGTGCGTTCGTGCTGGTACGCTGACCGCGAACAGGCAGACCACGACGATGGCGCAAACCACGGTAACAACCAAGGTCCATCAGACGTTTGATGTTCATTGATGTTTCACGACGAAGATCACCTTCAACAAGATGATCGCTGTCGATCACTTCGCGGATCTGCAATACTTCTGCATCTGTTAATTGATTTACCCGACGGTCATTCGCAAGACCTGTCTTAGCCATGATATCGGTTGCCACTTTAGGGCCAATGCCATGAATATATTGCAGAGCAATAATTACGCGTTTGTTTGTTGGGAGGTTTACACCTGCGATACGAGCCATTTTTTCTCCATTTCCTATAAAAGCCTGCGTCCGGTGGAGACCGGCCCATGCAGGCGACAACTTAAAATATTATCTAAACGCAATTAAGGCCAGCACCTAACACCCCATACAAGGCACCAGAACTGACCGGAACGATTAATAATAAACACTCACTAACTGTTTATCACCAATTGAGTCAAGCGCCTGATACGAAATTTTCCATATCTCGGCACTAAAAACTCAGGAAGCTTTTAAAACTGCATCAACAGCGTCTGCAATTTCGTTGATTTCACCCATGCCATCTACACGCTTAAGGTTGCCCTTTAAGAAGTAATACCCAATTAAAGGAGCCGTGCCTTTATAATACGCCATCAATCTTGTGCGCAGTGTATCAGGATTATCATCTTCACGTCGTATGAAATTTTCTGAACCACAACGGTCGCATATTCCATCCACTTTCGGAGTTTTGAAAGTATCATGGTAGCCTTCAGCGCAATTGCTACACGTATATCGACCAGAGATTCTCGTAACGAGCGCCTCATCATCAACCTGCAATTCAATAATTGCATCCATTCTGGTCTTCCGCGCTCTCATCATCTCTGACAAGGCTTTAGCCTGTTCTAGCGTTCGCGGATAACCATCCAGAATAAAACCGTTCTTGCAATCATCTTGGTCAATACGTTCTGAAACAATTTCGTTTACGACCTCGTCGGAAACAAGCTTCCCACTGTCAATGATTGCCTTAACTTCTTTACCGAGAGCAGAGCCCGATTTCGTAGCAGCGCGCAACATGTCACCAGTAGATAATTGAGGAATGGAATAACGGTCCACAATCAGCTTTGCCTGTGTCCCCTTGCCCGCTCCTGGCGGGCCCAACAGGATAAGTTTCATCGACGCCTCTTGCCTCCGCGCAATTTAGATTTCTTAATGAGGCCTTCATATTGTTGAGCAAATAAATGCCCCTGAATTTGTGCAACGGTATCCATTGTAACACTCACCATAATGAGGAGCGATGTTCCGCCCAGGAATGCTGAAATACCTGCATTGCTCATAAAGACTTCAGGCACAAGACAAACAAACACAAGGTAGACTGCGCCAACAACCGTAATCCGAGTCAACACAAAGTCGATATGCTCTGCTGTGCGCTCACCTGGACGTACGCCCGGAATAAAACCACCCTGTTGTTTCAGGTTATCGGCTGTATCTTTCGGATTGAAAACAATCGCTGTGTAGAAGAACGCAAAGAATGCAATCAGCGCGCCATAGGTCAGCAAATATAGTGGCTGACCACGACCAAGTGTGGCTGTGATATAGGTAAGCCACTCAGGCAAATTACCTTGACCGGAAAAGCCAGCTGCCGTTAGTGGCAACAATAAAAGCGACGAAGCAAAGATCGCGGGGATAACACCAGCAGTATTAAGCTTAAGCGGTAGGTGCGATGAATTACCTTCAAACATCTTATTGCCAACTTGACGCTTTGGATACTGGATCAAAAGCTTGCGCTGAGCGCGCTCAACAAACACGATGAGGAATACAAGTCCAATTGCTACAAGAAGAACTAGAATAAGTGTTGGCGTTGAAATGATGCCTTGGCGCCCCTGCTCTAATAATTGAGCAATAGCTGAAGGCATGGCAGCAACAATACCGGCGAAAATGATCAATGAAATACCATTACCAATGCCGCGTGCTGTAACTTGCTCACCAAGCCACATCAGGAACATTGTACCACCAACAAGTGTTAGAACTGTTGAAATACGGAAGAACCAGCCTGGATCTTCCACAATACCGGTGCCAGACTCTAGGCCAATTGCTATGCCGTATGCTTGCAATGTACCGAGGAAAACTGTGCCATAGCGTGTGTATTGGTTGATAATTTTACGACCTGCTTCGCCATCTTTCTTAAGTTCCTCAAGACGCGGCACCACAGATGTCATCAACTGCACAATAATGGAGGCGGAAATATAGGGCATGATGCCAAGGGCAAAAATAGCCAAACGTTCAACAGCACCGCCGTTAAACACATCAAGAAGGCCAAGCGTTCCACCAGCCTGATTACTAAAAGCTTGCGAATAAGCAGCAAAATTAATACCGGGTAGCGGGATATATGTCCCAAACCTATAAACAATCAAGGCGCCAAGGGTAAACCAAAGGCGCTTTTTTAGTTCTTCAGCTTTTGAAAATGATGAGAAGCTCAAATTGGCAGCGAGTTGTTCCGCTTGTGATGCCATGTTTATCTCCCTGTGCCCAAACTTGAGCGAATGATTCCGTGTTCGGAATAAGATAAGGGTTTTGACCGCGAATTACGAGGTCAAAACCAAAATTTTGAGACTTTTAAGATGCGTCTTTAGTAGCAGCTTCAGCTTTAGGCTGAACCAATACAGTTACAGAACCACCTGCTTTTTCAATCTTTGCGATTGCACCTTTAGATGCACCCGCAACTTCGCAAGTCAATTTTGCTTTCAAATCGCCATCTGACAAGATACGCACACCATCGTTTGCACGACGTAGAACGCCTGCTTCGACAAGTGACGCAACAGTGATTGTTGCCTTGGCATCAAGTTTCTTTGCATCAATTGCTTCCTGCAATTTGCCTACAGATACTGTTTGGTATGTGTTTGCAAATTTAGCATTAGAGAAACCGCGTTTTGGCAAGCGGCGATAGATTGGCATTTGACCGCCCTCAAAGCCCTTGATTGCAACACCTGAACGAGACTTTTGGCCTTTAACACCACGTCCGCCAGTTTTGCCTTTACTTGAACCAATGCCACGGCCTACACGTCTGCGAGACTTTGAGGCGCCATCATTATCGGTAATTTCATTGAGTTTCATTTGTCCAACTCCAAATCCGCTTAAGCGTCTTCTTCAACAATGCGAACCATATGGCTCACTTTGCGGATCATGCCGCGCACAGCTGGAGTATCTTCCAGTGTTGAGCGGCGGTTCATTTTGTTTAGTCCTAAACCAATTAGGGTTGCGCGCTGATCACCTGGACGGCGAAGCGGGCTTCCTGTTTGTTGAACTGTAACGGTCTTTTTAGCCATAATAGTTCCCCTTAGTCTTCAGCGCCAATCAGGTCGCGACGGCGCTCCTGAAGGGTTGAATATTTAAGGCCACGTTGAGCTGCAATATCTTTTGGGTGCATCTGATTTTTCAGTGCATCAAACGTTGCACGAACCATGTTGTACGCGTTTGAAGAACCTTGAGATTTTGCAACGATATCTTGAATACCAAGTGTTTCGAATACAGCACGCATCGGACCACCAGCAATAATACCGGTTCCTGGAGGTGCAGCACGAAGAAGAACCTTACCAGCACCGTGACGACCTTTGTTGTCATGGTGAAGTGTACGGCCTTCACGTAGTGGTACGAAAATCATGTCGCGTTTAGCAGCTTCAGTCGCTTTACGGATTGCTTCTGGAACTTCTTTCGCTTTACCATGGCCAAAGCCTACACGGCCCTTTTGGTCACCCACCACAACAAGTGCGGCAAAACCAAATCTACGACCACCTTTAACCACTTTAGCAACGCGGTTAATGTGTA
>CAZXZQ010000263.1:0-4072 GCA_964645215.1 uncultured Rhizobiaceae bacterium
TGCACCAGATCAAAATTTGATGATAGGTTCAGGCACGCAAGCCGAACAAACTGCAGCAGTCATGACTGCTTATGAAGAGCTTTTATTTGAAGAAAAGCCGGCAGCAAGCATTGTTGTTGGAGATGTAAACTCAACACTTGCCTGCACGCTTGCTGCGCGGAAAATGACCGTGCCAGTTGCCCATGTTGAAGCAGGTATTAGGTCCGGCGACGAGGGCATGCCGGAAGAGATAAACCGCATCGTTACGGATTCCATCAGCAACTACTTTTTCGTCACGACAAAGCAAGCTGCCGATAATCTCAAGACGAGTGGCGTATGTCCTAAAACCATACATTTCGTTGGTAATACGATGATCGACACGTTGCGTGCCAATGAGGCTCGGTTGTCTCCGCCAGATATTTGGTATGAACTCAATCTGCATCCCAAAGATTATATGATGCTCACCCTTCATCGCCCGTCCAACGTGGATGATTTCCATGAACTATCCAGCCTGTTGCACTGCATTTGCAAAGCGGCAGAAACTTACAAACTAGTATTCCCTGTCCATCCGCGAACATTGCGGCAATTGGCGGAGATAGAACGCTTGCCGGACAATCTTATCCTCATCAATCCGCAACCTTATTTGCAGTTCAATTATTTGGTGAAACACGCGCTGGCAGTGCTGACGGATTCTGGCGGTGTCACAGAAGAAGCAACCGCATTCAACGTGCCGTGCCTAACTCTGCGCGACACAACTGAGCGGCCAGAGACGGTGGCACTGGGTACCAACGAATTGGTCGGCAAGGATGAGCTAAAACTGGTTCAGGCATTGAATCGGATTTTCAGTGGGAATTGGAAACATGGAAAGCTTCCAGAAAAATGGGATGGAAAGTCGAGCGAGCGCATCGTTACTTTGCTGCATGAATTGCTATGAGGTTTCAAGAAGCAAAACGGTTTGTTGAAACGCTGAGTTATTTAAAGCCTGTGCAGATCTATGGGCGCATCTGGCACAAATCCAATCTTGTTTCGGTTTCAAAAACCCGCTTACCTAAATTGCGAACGCCAGATACAACACGTTGGCATTTTCCGCCATCACGTCGACAATCGCAGTTTAATTACAGTCAATTCACCTTTCTCAATGAGATGTACGACATTCAAGAAATTGGTTGGGACAATAAAAATATTTCGCGGCTTTGGCGCTATAATCTTCATTATTTTGATGATCTAAATGCAGACAATGCGATTGCTCGAAGCGGACTTCATGCCGAGACCATAAAACGATGGATAAGAGGAAATCCGCCATTCAACGGAACTGGTTGGGAACCTTATCCGACGTCACTTCGCATTGTGAATTGGTTGAAATGGCATTTTGCTGGCAATGTCTTGAGCGAAGCAATGCGTATGAGTTTGGCACTACAGGTTCGCTCGCTGCATCAACGTTATGAAATTCATTTACAGGGCAATCATCTCTTTGCAAATGCGAAGGCATTGCTCTTTGCTGGGCTTTTATTCCAAAGTTCAGAGGCTAACCAATGGCGAGACAAGGCAGTAAGAGTTTTGCTTACACAGTTGGAAGAGCAAATTTTAGACGATGGTGGCCATTTCGAACTCAGTCCCATGTATCACGCGATTGTTTTGGAGGATTGCCTCGACATCATCAACATCATTCATACTTCCAACCGCACACTGCCTGAGTTGGAAGAGAAACTGCATGTCAAAATACCAATTATGCTCGAATGGCTTGCAAACATGTGTCATCCGGATGGCGAAATTACTTTCTTCAATGACGCCGCGTTTGGTGTTGCACTATCCCCAGACGATATATTTGATTACGCAAAACGCTTGGGCTTCGCACAATTAGTGAGTTCATCTGAAAAGACTAGCTTGCTTGCCGCAAGCGGCTATGCACGCGTTGAAACAAAAGGCATTTGCCTAATCGCCGATGTTGGTAAAATAGGACCGGATTATCTCACCGGCCACGCCCATGCAGATACGCTGAGTTTTGAACTCTCAATTGGTGACGAACGGTTCGTCGTTAATTCAGGCACATCGCTTTATGGCACAAGTGCTGAACGTCAACGCCAGCGTAGCACCGTTGCTCATAATACAGTTTGTCTCAATGGTAAGAATTCATCCGACGTATGGCATGGTTTCCGAACGGGCAGTCGAGCTTATCCCAAACGAGTAAGTTTCACTCAAGCAAATGGGTGCCAACTCGAAGCGTCTCATGATGGTAATGCACCACATATTCATAGGCGAAAATGGCAGGCCACGGATAATACAATCACGATTGAGGACACTGGCCTGCCGCATGATGGTTTCGCTGTTTCCCATCTACATCTGCACCCGGATATAAAAATCACGCGAGCTCGCAATGCAATTGAATGTATATCGCCAAAGGGTTCCCGCTTAAGTATTTTTGTGGAGGCTGGTAAGCCAAGACTTATAACAAAAACCTGGCATCCAGAATTTGGCCTCTCAATCCCAAACAAATCTGTTGAGATACGGCTTGTAAATGGTGTTTCAAAAATCCGAATGCATTGGAAAACGGTGGAGGCATGAATTGCATATTCTCTTCCTAACAGACAATTTTCCACCGGAGGTTAATGCACCCGCATCGCGCACATTTGAGCATTGCCGTGAATGGGTGAAAGCAGGACATAAAGTTACTGTCATTACTTGTGCACCCAATTTCCCAAAGGGTATGCTATATCCCGGTTATCAAAACAAATTTTCCCAACGTGAAACAATGGAAGGCGTTAAAGTCATTCGCGTTTGGAGCTATATCACAGCAAACTCAGGAACCTTACGCCGGATGCTGGACTATATAAGCTTTATGCCTGGCGCTGTTTTAGCTGCTTGCTTTGTCAGAAAACCAGACTTGGTAATAGGAACATCCCCGCAATTTTTTACCGCAATCGCAGCTTGGATTGTAAGTGTTCTCAAGCATATTCCTTTTGTGTTTGAACTTCGTGATCTTTGGCCAGAAGCTATCAAGGCAGTTGGGGCTATAAAGTCAGATCTGCTACTGGCGGTTTTAGAAACAATAGAGATGTTCCTGTATCACCGTGCTGCACAAATTATTTGCGTAACCAAGAGTTTCAAAACTCAACTGGTTGAGCGCGGCGTTGAGTCAAGTAAAATTCACGTCGTTAAAAATGGTGTGGATTTAAATCGCTTTAAACCAATTGCCAAAGATAAAGAGCTTACTCAAGAATTGAAATTGGGAAATTCATTCGTTGTTGGTTATGTGGGGACGCACGGCTTGGCACATCGTCTTGAAACAATTTTAGAAGCGGCTCGAATTGTTGAGAACAGAAAGGCTGATATTAAATTTCTGTTTGTTGGCGATGGTGCGGAAAAGGCGAAGCTTAAGGAGATGGCACAAGACCTAAAACTCGCCAATGTTATTTTCGTTGATAGCGTAAATAAGGGGGAAGTTACGCGCTATTGGTCTCTTTTGGATGCAGCTATTATCCACCTCAAACATGTCCCGCTATTTGAGAACGTCATTCCATCAAAGCTCTTCGAGGCTATGGCCATGGGCGTTCCGGTGCTTCACGGTGTCAAAGGCGATTCAGCACAGATTGTTGAAGATTTTGGCTGTGGTATTTTGTTTGAACCGGAGAATGCAACAGACCTTGCACAACACGTATTGGCGCTACGCGACGCTCCAGAAAAGTTGAAGCAATTATCAGAAGCTGGCATCGCCGCTGCTCAAAAAAATGATCGTCGGGTCCGTGCATCACAAATGCTGACGCACCTAAATCATGTTAGCAAGCAATCAGAGACGAGCTACGTATTAGAACGTGAGTCCTAAACATCCAGCGTGTTTTGTCTTTCCCACTCTGAGAAATGAGAGACGTAAGAGTTCCACTCATTGTGCTTGAGTTTCAAGAATGCCTTCGAGAACTCATCGCCCATGGCGGTTTTCAAATCTCGGTCACGATCATAAGTGCGTAGCGCATCAAGGAGGTTAAGCGGCAGTTTTTTAGCTCCGCGCGCCTTGTGACCTTCCGTATACATATTGATGTCATGGCGCTTGCCCGGGTCTGCCTGGTTGCGCACACCCGATAGGCCTGCAGCAATAATA
>CAZXZQ010000264.1:0-4053 GCA_964645215.1 uncultured Rhizobiaceae bacterium
ACTGGGGTGCCGTTACTCTAAGAACACCCGCTCGTGGCCCCGCACGTGTCACATTTCTCACATGTGCCGTTGCGCACCATCGTGAAGTTGCCGCAGTCGTCGCACGAGTTGCCGGTATAGCCTTGCATCATAGATTTAACGCGCTCCTCGTTTTTATTGATCGAGGTAGTTTTGGTTTCCGTGGTCACTTCCACTTCCGTCACCACTTCCAACGTTTCTTCTGGAGAAGCAGAAGGGGCCGTTTCCGGATCAAGGTCACGTTTAAACGCGGTTGGCTCGGCATTAAGATTTGCCGCCAGTGCTGCGGAGGAAGATGCAAGTGTACCTGTCGCAATCGCCGTTACTTGGGTAGCACCTTTTGATGGCGCAGGAGGTGTTGCAGAACCCATCGGCTCGGCAGCTGGCTTCACGACGGAAAGTTTATGACCGCGTGTCAGGCCAGATGAAACTACTTGTGTTTTACCATCTTCAACGCTTTTACCCATCGCAGTTTGCGAGAAGTCTGACTGGTCAACATGGGCCAGATCAGAGCGGCCAAGGTAAGAGACAGCCAATTCACGGAACACATAGTCAAGGATTGATGTTGCGTTCTTGATTGCGTCATTGCCCTGAACCATGCCGGCTGGCTCGAACTTGGTGAAGATAAATGCTTCCACATATTCCTCAAGCGGCACACCATATTGAAGGCCGAGCGAGACGGAAATTGCAAAGTTGTTGATGAAGGCACGAAGGGCGGAGCCTTCTTTGTTCATGTCGAGGAAAATCTCGCCTAGACGGCCATCATCATATTCACCGGTACGCAGGAAGATGGTATTGCCACCGATCTTTGCTTTTTGCGTGTAGCCTTTGCGGCGGCCAGGGAGTTTTTCCTGTTCGCTTGCAACGCGTTGGATGATTTTCTCAACGATTTTCTCAGTAACCTGAACGGTACGTTCTGCAGCAGGTGCTTCCATCAGATTGTCCATTGCATCTTCGTCTTCATCATCTTCAATGATAGAGGCGTTGAGCGGCTGAGACAGTTTTGAACCATCGCGGTAAAGCGCGTTGGCTTTAAGTGCCAGTTTCCATGAAAGCATGTAAGCGTCTTTACAATCATCAACCGTTGCCAAATTTGGCATGTTGATCGTCTTGGAAATAGCACCAGAGATAAACGGTTGCGCTGCGGCCATCATGTGGATGTGGCTTTCAACAGAAAGCGCGCGCTTGCCGATCTTGCCGCATGGGTTTGCACAATCAAAGACTGGCAGATGCTCGTCTTTAAGGGCAGGGGCGCCTTCAAGGGTCATCGCACCACACACGTGAATGTTCGCTGCTTCGATTTCCTTTTTGTCAAAGCCCATATGCGCCAGAAGGTCGAAGTTGAAATCATTCAACTGCTCGTCTGTGCAATCAAGCTTGTCTTTGCAGAAATCTTCGCCAAGCGTCCATTTGTTGAAGGCAAACTTGATATCGAAAGCCGATGCAAGGCCATCGTTTACGGCTTTGATCGTGTCATCATCCAACCCTTTTGCTTTAAGCGTGGTTGGGTTGATGCCTGGCGCTTGATTAAGATTGCCATGACCGACGGCGTAAACTTCAATCTCTGCAATTTGACTTTCAGAGTAACCGAGTGTGCGAAGGGCTTCGGGGACAGCCCGGTTAATAATTTTGAAGTAACCACCGCCGGCAAGTTTCTTAAACTTTACAAGCGCGAAGTCTGGTTCAATGCCGGTTGTATCACAATCCATCACGAGGCCGATTGTGCCAGTTGGTGCAATCACAGTTGACTGCGCGTTGCGGTAACCGTTTTTCTCACCTAGTGCGACTGCACGGTCCCATGCAGCTTTCGCATGCGTGACAAGCTTCTCATCCGGGCACGATGCATGGTCAAGCGGCACCGGATTAACAGAGAGGTTTTCATAACCGCCTGCTTCACCGTGTGCAGCTTGTCTGTGGTTGCGCATCACGCGCAGCATGTGTTTTGCGTTCCGCTCATAGTCTGGGAAAGCGCCAAGCTCGCCCGCCATTTGCGCAGAGGTTTCGTAGCAGATGCCGGTCATGATTGCGGTGATCGCACCACAAATCGCGCGGCCCTCTGCAGAGTCGTAAGCAATGCCAGATGTCATCAGCAAGCCACCAATATTGGCAAAGCCAAGACCAGTTGTGCGGTAGTCGTATGAAAGGCGGGCAATTTCCTTAGATGGGAATTGCGCCATCATCACTGAAATCTCAAGCACCATCATCCATAGGCGACAGCCATGTTCGAATGCATTGATATCAAACGCGAGCGTGTCTTCTTTTGTAGCTTTTTCCTTGTCGCGGAACTGAAGCAAGTTGAGAGACGCCAAGTTACATGCCGTGTCATCGAGGAACATATATTCAGAACACGGATTTGACGCACGGATATCACCAGCTTCTGGGCATGTGTGCCAATCATTCATTGTGGTATTGTAGTGAAGGCCTGGATCAGCGGACTGCCATGCAGCTGTGCCGATTTTCTCCCAAAGGTCACGCGCTTTCAGCGTTTTCATCACGCTACCATCTTTACGAGCAGTCAAATCCCAATCGCCATCCTCTTCAACAGCGCGTAGGAAGCCATCTTTCAGAGAAACAGAGTTGTTTGAGTTCTGACCTGAAACCGTAAGATATGCTTCACTGTCCCAATCTGTGTTGTAAACTGGGAATTGAATGTCTGTGTAGCCTTGCTTGGCGAGCTGGATTACGCGCTGGATGTAGTTTTCCGGCACAGATGCTTTTTTCGCATCACGTACTTCGCGTTTAAGGGCGCTATTGAGGGCAGGGTTGAAGCATTCATCATCGCTGCCTTCACAGTTCACACAAGCTTTCATGATAAGATTCATGTGTTTGGAAACGACTTTTGAGCCAGTTACAATCGCTGCAACTTTTTGCTCTTCGCGTACTTTCCATTCGATATATTCTTCAATATCCGGATGGTCGATATCAATCACCACCATTTTCGCAGCACGACGTGTTGTGCCGCCTGATTTGATAGCGCCCGCAGCGCGGTCACCAATTTTGAGGAAGGACATCAAACCGGATGATTTGCCGCCGCCGGAAAGGGCTTCACCTTCGCCGCGTAGGTAAGAGAAGTTAGAGCCAGTGCCTGAGCCGTATTTAAAGAGGCGTGCTTCACGGGTCCAAAGGTCCATGATGCCGCCTTCGTTTACAAGGTCATCGCTCACAGACTGGATGAAACATGCATGCGGCTGTGGGTGCTCGTAAGAGGACTTGGATTTTGTAAGCTTACCGCTTTTATAGTCGACATAATGGTGGCCTTGAGCAGGACCATCAATGCCATATGCCCAATGTAGGCCAGTGTTGAACCACTGTGGAGAGTTTGGTGCAACCATTTGGTTGCAAAGCATGTAGCGTAATTCATCATAAAATGCGCGGGCATCTTCTTCAGTACTAAAGTAATCGCCTTTCCAGCCCCAATAGGTCCATGTACCAGCAAGACGGTCAAAAACCTGTGTTGCATTCATTTCAGAGCCGTATTGCTCTTCTTTTGGCAGCTTTTTAAGTGCTTCTTTGTCTGCTTCCGAACGCCACAACCAAGAAGGGACAGAATTTTCTTCAACTTTTTTAAGAACAGCAGGCACGCCGGCTTTACGGAAATATTTCTGCGCAATAATGTCACTTGCCACTTGTGACCAGTTTTCTGGCACTTCTATATTCTCAAGTTTAAACACAACTGACCCATCAGGATTACGGATCTCACTCGTTGCTTTACGGAACGCAATTCCCTCATACGCGGATTGATTTTCTTTTGTGTAGTGCCGCTCAATGCGCATTTCTTATTCCCTTATGTTCTTGGTCTAAAACGAGCACCCTTCGTTAGGTGAATTTTAGACAATATGATCCCGCGCAGGCAAAATTTGCCCGCCATTTATGTACCCGACTACTGTATTTATATGCCGCCCCCCAAGAGACCACTCAAATCCTTCCGAAGAAGACAATTTAAGCAGCGATGCATGCTTCAGCTTATGCTTTTTCTATGCACCCAACAATAATTTTCGACTCACAATATGTGATAGCTGAAAATCTATATCTTGT
>CAZXZQ010000265.1:0-4036 GCA_964645215.1 uncultured Rhizobiaceae bacterium
AACAAAAAGTGAATTATAAAATTATCAACGCAAAGGGCGTTTTTATGAATAAACATGCAATAATAATTGCGAATTTGGCAATCTCATTTGCTGCTGGTGTAAGTATGATTCCTGCAAATGCTCAGTCTACAAATACTTCCAGTGGTTGGTTTAAGGCTTGTTCTGAGAATGCTGACAGTAAAATTTGTAATGTCCAAATACAAAACATCGCATCAACAGGGCAAACCATTGCATCTGTAAATCTTGCAGAAATAACTGGGAAAGTTAAACGCAAGGTGTTTCAGATAACAGTGCCAACCAATCGCTTGATCCCGCCAGGCATTGAAATGCAAGTGGATGACAAGAAAGCCAGTAAGGTGCCTTATTCATTCTGTATGCCAACGATCTGTGCTGCAGAGGTTGAGTTGAATGATAAACTTGTCAGTGTTTTAAAGGCTGGCAAAAGCATAACGCTTACGACCACCAATGACAGAGGTAAGCCAAACCCTATCAAGGTTACTTTGGAAGGATTTACTGAAGCGTATGACGGTGACCCCGTAACACGTGAGGGATTGGCTGAACGCCAGAAGAAATTAGCGGATCAACTTGATGAGCAAGCTAAATCAAAAAGAGATAAATTGCTTGAAGCGCAAAAGGCTGCAAAAGAAAATTCGCAAGCTTCTGAATAAGGACAGCAAAGTTTAGATTATGGATATTAAAATGATTCCACATATCGGAAATGTTAGTAAGGCAGTTGCAATTGCAGGTCTGTCAATGATGGTCACAAGCGGTTCAACTGCACAAGAACAGCAAAATCGGGAAGTTAATGTAAAAGCATCCGGTTGGTATAAAGTTTGTTCAAAAACTGAAGTTGGCAATGTTTGTAATGTTCAGTTTCAAGTTCAATCACAAGATAAGCAGCTTTTAACCGGCGTTAATTTGATTGAGATTGATGGTGAAAATAAGCGCCGGATTTTCAGAATTATTGTGCCGTCTGGTCGTTCATTGCCTCCGGGTATTCAGCTTTCTGTTGATGGCAAGAAGTCTGCGGCTATTCCGTATATTTTCTGTCGACCACGTGTTTGTAGCGCTGAGGTTGTTCTAAACGATGCTCTAGTAAAAGTATTTAAAGCTGGCGGAGCCCTAGATGTTTCAACAATTGATTTTCAAAGTAATCAACAATCAATACCTATTACGTTGAAAGGCTTTACAGCTGCATATGACGGTCCGCCGCTAGATAGGGGGCAAAACTTAGCCGACGAGCAAGATAAACTTAAAGAGCAGCTTGAAGGCAAAGTAAAAACAGAAGCTGAATAAAATTAAACCCGCGAGAGCGGGTTTTTTTATGCCAGCATTGGATTTGATTACGCTTTAATTGCTGTGGATGTCTCGGGTTTTGTATGTACCATCGCTGTTTAGAACAAAGACGTCATTAATATCAGGATGTCTTAGTGGAACGCCTGAGCCGTCTTCAAGCAGATTTTGCTCAGAAACATAAGCGACATATTCTGTCTCATCATTCTCAGCAAAGAGATGATAAAAAGGTTGGTCTTTGTGAGGCCGCACTTCCAAAGGAATGGAATCGTACCATTCGTCGGAGTTATCGAAAACCGGATCCACATCAAACACAACGCCCCTAAAAGGGTAGATGCGATGTTTGACGACTTGTCCGATATTAAATTTTGCAGTTTTAATCATAACTTGTCCCTAAAGACTATTTCGTCAAATGATATTCATTGTAAAACTAAATTCAAGTATTTTTAGGCGCTATACCAAACTTCATAACGAGTTTTCGTAAAGGTGCAATGTTGGATAGGGCAAATAATCCAGCGGCCCTTAACAATTGCACAGGAATGAATGAGCTAAGCAGACTACGATTAAGTATATCAGCACCCATGGTGCGGGTGTTAATGTCGTTAGATCGGATGCGATGATATTGTTTCCCGATGTCATTGGCGCGCGGGTTTTCATCAATTAATTTGATAAACGCTTCAAGGTCTCGCATGCCAAGATTAAAGCCTTGCGCACCAATAGGAGGGAAAACATGTGCTGCTTCGCCAAGCAGAATGTGTTTTTCGTCTCCAAAGGCTTGCGCAACCATGCCAGAAATTGGGAAAGATTGCGCTTCACTCACAATTGTAATTTTACCTAGAAACGATTGCATGTTCTTTTCAATTTCTAGGGCTAAATCTGTTTTGGAGAGGTCTTTTAATCGCGCGACTTTATCCGGGTTTTCCATCCACACTAGACCCGCTTTATTCAAACTATGAGGTACGATTGTAAAGGGACCATTTTCACGGTGAAACTCCGTGCTAACATATTGATTAGAAACCGTATGTTCAAAATCTACAACAAGTGCTGACTGCGGGTAATCCCAGTGCTTTGGTGTCTGTTCCATAAATTTTGACACGATTGAATTGCGGCCGTCGGCGCCTACGATAATATCGCAATTTTTGGTGTCATTGTCTGTCAGTTCAATTACATATCCTGAAGCCGTATGTTCAATTTGTGAGACAAAACCTTCGATGACTTCAATATTATCTTGAGCAACAATTTTTTGCTTAATATGATCTAGGGCGTCTTGGTTTTTGATGTTATATCCAAATGCTTCTAAATCGATCTCGCTAGAATTAAAATCGGCCTGTTGAGAGCGAATTAATCTCTTTGTACCATCCACGATGCGCATAACCTTAAGCGGAAAAGCTTTGCTAGATAACTCGTCCCAAATTCCGTATTCTTGAAAGAGCGTAACTGTGTGTGCCAGTAATGCGGTTGTGCGGGCATCTGGTTTGGTTTGCTTGGGCGCGATTAGGGTTACAGCCAGATTTCTTTGAGATAGTGCATATGCGGTCGTGATGCCGGTTAGCCCACCTCCAATGACGCAAATACGGGGTATATTATTGTTCATATTTTGAGATACCTGTTTTCACGTAACTATATTTCAATGTTATAGATGTTGTTAAAGGTGACAGAACCGCGCACGAATGTTAAGTTTTTGTTTTAAAGGGTGAAGAACATGTTTGGGGTTTCAAGACCAGCGCTTTTAGCGTTTTCAATACATATACTAACAGCTACAGGTGCGTTCTTAGCATTCTTATCCATTGTTGCAACCGCTGAAGGTGATTTCAAACTGGCTTTCTTCTGGCTAGGCATGGCGTTGATTGTCGATGGTATTGATGGCCCACTTGCCAGAAAACTTGAAGTGAAGAAATGGTGGCCACATTGGTCTGGTGACACGCTAGATAATGTCATTGATTTTACGACCTTTGTTATGATCCCAGCATTCATTCTCTATCAAAGTGGCTTATTAGATACCTCTGCAGATTTTGAAAAAAATGGAGAAATTATCAGTAAATTTTTCTCCTTCGGCGCTGCGGCCCTTATCGTGATTACAAGTGCTATTTATTATGCTGACACGCGGATGAAGACAGAAGATAATGGGTTTAAAGGTTTTCCGGTTTGCTGGAACATGGTGGTGTTCGCGCTTTTTGTTGTTTCGCCATCTGCAACATTCTCTCTCATTTTTATTCTTATTAATGCAGTACTCACATTTGCGCCGATCACGTTTATTCACCCGGTAAGAGTAAAAGTTCTGCGGGAGTTAAGCATTTTTGCGTTCATAATTTGGGGGGTGAGTGGCTTAAGTGCAATTTACTTCAACCTTGATAACCCCTTCATTATGGATACGCTCTTTGTAGCCTCAAGCGTTTATCTGTATTGCATTGGCTTCGTGCTGCAATTGCAAGGTAAGCTTTCCTAGCACATTAAATTGTGAACCGTTCGCATGATTGCTAAAATTTACTGGATTTCTATGCCGTTTTAGCGCTTTTGTTTAATATGGCAAAGGCAGTGCAAAAATCAGGCAAATTACCAGCAACAGGTTTGTTGGAAATTCATAATCTGACCAAATACTTTGGTGATTATGCTGCGAATAAAGACATCGATCTTGATATAAATCGTGGCGAAATTCACGCCATTCTAGGGGAGAATGGTGCGGGCAAATCAACCCTTGTAAAAATTCTCTATGGCAGTTTGCAACCAACATCCGGTTCCATCA
>CAZXZQ010000266.1:0-4034 GCA_964645215.1 uncultured Rhizobiaceae bacterium
GGAAGCACGGTAACGTGTGAAGCTTACCAGTACTAATAATTCGATAGGCTTGATCGTTCTCATTACCCATATTTTTTCAAGAATAAATCAGATTTCAGTTGTCTCTCGTTGATTGCTTGCAATCAACTGGCGACGCATTCGTCGAGATTGCTAGCGCAATTCGACTTGACCAGTTTCACAAACATATGCAATTCGCCGACCTGGTGGTTATTGCGAGGTGGCTGCACCCGATCCCATTCCGAACTCGGCCGTGAAACGCCTCAGCGCCGATGGTACTTTGTCTTAAGGCACGGGAGAGTAGGTCGCTGCCAGGTCTGCAAATTGCATATGTTTCACGTTTCTCTTTTACAATGTTTTGAATTTAAAGGCCGTCTGCCAGACTTTAGGTATTGGCCGGCGGTTTTTTGCGTTTCTGGAGTAGCTTAATTAGCGAAGCTAAATAAGCAGTGTCGCCAGTTATATTCCGCGGAGCGGAATTAACGACAGACATGATTTTTGTTATTTAATTATAGCAAATATTTTTAACGCGGGGTGGAGCAGCCCGGTAGCTCGTCAGGCTCATAACCTGAAGGTCGTAGGTTCAAATCCTACCCCCGCAACCAAAGCGTTTTTGCAAAGCAAAACGCAGAATGAGCCCGTAATTATCAATTATTGTTAGTGTGGCTGTTAGCTTTATCCATCAATTTTCAGTAATGCTACCACGCTGTATGCAATACTACTTGGTCTAGCCTTGACGACGGAGTGTTCACGCAACCAACCTATCATAAAACTCGCGGATATCTCTCAACACCTTGTCTGGATGGCTGTAAAATATGAGTTGTCCCGCATCGTCATAAACATTAATTTCAAACCCCTGCCGTTTGGCAAAGTCTTCTACAGTTTCAGGAATTACAACGCGGTCATCAATGCCATGTAAAAGAAGAGTCGGTAAGCTGTTACTATCAACATATCTACTCCAGTCTCGCACGACGTGATACGCATCTCCTTCAAACCCCTTATAACCTTGAGCAATGGCGAAGCGATAACCGTCCATAATAACTTCTGCAATATCTTCTGTTTCGATAGCCTTTCTATCCAGAGCAGATGGGTCTGGGTACATTTCGAACATTAGGTGTCTAGGGCCTAGATTGTCAATTTGGTTCACCCCCGTTTTCATGAGTGCCGGGAAGAGTGCTGGGGCATATCTGGCAGTATAAGCAAATGCTTTCTGACGCAGGGACTGTTTGTTGAATTGGTTAGATGAAAGAATGGGCACCCCACCTGAAACATTAACAATGCACAATGCCTTCTCTTTTAATTTTGAAGCTGCTGCGAATGCAAAGACAGAACCAGACATGTGGCCGAACAATAGAAAGTTTTTTAGGTCTAAAGCATAGACTAATTTAGTAAGTTGATTACTGAAGATCTCTGGTGTTTCACGCGTCTTTTCTTCTGAATTTGCCATGCCAAAATTAGGTCGAACTGGGCAGATAAATCGAAAATTATATGTGTGCAAGAGCGCAATCATTTCATTCGTCATTGCTACGCCGTCTAACATGCCGTGAATAAACACAATCGGCGTACCGTTCTTGGGCCCCATAAAATGAACAGGGATTGATTTGTTTTTCTCAATTTTTATTTTTTCAAACGTTCCAAGCTGTGGTCTTTTTTCAACGGCATTATTGTCAAATCCTATTATGTCGCAAAAATGCGCGAGCAATGCCACGGTTTGTGTAACTTGAGGTTGTGAGTTAACTTTTAATTTTTTAAACACAGATTTCATCTGGGTTCTAAGTGTGTTTTTAGACCTATTGCTGTTTTTGGATATGATATCCAAATTACCATGTTCAGTTACTGCTCGCACAATATCTAACTCACGTTGTGTCAGTTTGAAATGATTATACAGAACGCTTTCAAGCTCTTGGGTCCAATGAATTGATAGATGTTTAATAACCAATTCATGCAGAGCTTCTTCTTCTTTTCGATGATTGAATGCAATTAGGTTGCCGTATTCATGTAAGGAAAAAACATGAAACCTGTTTATGGATGGTGCGCGGTGAGAATTGCGAACAAAATCTGTCCATTCGGTAGCGCTGGTCTCATCAAGAAATTGCGTTAAGCAATTATAGTTTTTAACTTTCCCAAAAATTGAGATGCTTTTCTCAGATTGATCAATAATCCCACCGTTCATGTCAAAACGAAACAGTACTTCATTGCCTGCTTCAATATCTGTGAGAGGGGATTTTTGTCTTCCAGCCTCAAGCTTTTCTAATATTGCATGTACCCGGGCAAAATGGGTTTCAAGCTCATTGTCTTGAAGCGTTTTTTCGTGTGGAGCCTTCGTGTTTTCGCCATCTAATTCTTTTTCTGCAATTGTGCTGATATATTTTTCCCAATCTTTGAGAAAAGATTGAGTTTTTTCTGGTTGTAAAACCACATCATAGATCTTGGCTATGATTTCAGCGCGCTTTGATGTTGAATCTGTGAATTTCCCCATAAAACTTAACTATAGCTTTAGAATTGATATCGCTATCACCCATATGGATGATTGGCATTAGTTTTATTCAGAGTAGGATATTGATCAAGCGAAATCAAAAAAGATGCGTTTTTAATGTTGGGTGGCTATCCCTTCATAAGTTTTATATTAGGCTTACATGTACGCCCCTTGTAAGTTTGATGTAAATACCAACCCTTCACATAATATGTGGGGGGTTGGTATGTTTACATTTCTTATTACCAAAAATTATGAATTTAAACATGGGGACAGGCTTAACGTCGATTATAGTTCGCCAGCCTCTTCCAAAACTTTCCGTGCAGCACGGAAACATTCCAAAGACTGTGGCACACCACAATAAATGCCAATCACGTGAATGATTGCGCGAATTTCCTCCTTGGTGACGCCATTGTTCAAAGCGCCTTTGCAATGTAATTCCCATTCAGTCATTTTGCCCAATGCGCCAATCATGGAAAGATTCATCATGGAGCGCGTTTTGGCGTCAATGGTTTCATCAGCCCAACCAAAGCCCCAACACCATTCTGTCATGGCTTCTTGAAATGGGCGGTTGAAATCGTCTGCTGCAGCCAGGTTTTTCTCAACATATTCTGCACCCAATGTGCTTTTGCGTTTTTCTAAGCCTTTTTCAAATAGTGCTTTGTCCATAACATTCTCCAAATTTTGTTCTCCTGCGAATTAACAGGTATTTCTCCCGCACGCGAGACTTTTCGCAAGCTTTGATTTAAAGAGAAATAAAAATGCCACCATTACAATTTTGAAAGGCTTCGCCATGTCCAGTAATCTTATAATAGCGCCCTCTGTGCTTGCGTCTGATTTCTCTAAATTGGGTGATGAAGTTGAGGCTGTAATAGAAGCAGGTGCTGACTGGATCCATCTCGATGTCATGGATGGACATTTCGTTCCGAACATCACGTTTGGTGCGCCGATTATAAAAACCATCCGCAACCGAACCGACAAAGTGTTTGACTGTCATTTGATGATTGAACCGGTTGATGTCTACTTGGCAGAGTTTAAAGCAGCGGGCTGCGATATTCTTACCGTGCATGCGGAAGCAACGAAACATCTTGACCGCTCGCTACAGGCTGTTCGTGATTTGGGTGTTAAAGCGGGTGTCGCGCTTAATCCGCATACGCCAGTAAATGTCATCGAACATGTTTTGGACCGAATTGATCTTGTTTGCCTTATGTCTGTGAACCCCGGTTTTGGCGGGCAGAAATTTATTCCTGAAGTCGTTGAGAAAACCGCCCGCGTAAAAGCGCTAATTGGCGAGCGCCCGATAGACATTGAAATCGACGGTGGTGTTGATCCCGATACAGCGCCACTGGTTGCAAAAGCAGGTGCTAATGTGCTGGTTGCCGGTTCAGCAATCTTCAAAGGCGATGGAGTAGAGGGCTATCGCGCGAACATTGATGCGATACGTGCGAGTGTGGGCTGAGGCTTGTCGATTTTGGCAGAATTGGATTTATAGTTTAAACTGAAATGACGGCTTCTCTAATTGGGTGTTTAGGTCAAGCTCTTTTTCTTTCTTTTTTCTTCAGGG
>CAZXZQ010000267.1:0-4021 GCA_964645215.1 uncultured Rhizobiaceae bacterium
GCAGCATGAACGCTGCTAAACAAACCTGCTGACTCTAACAAAACAGTTGGACCACCTAAGTAAGGCAAGCCAGGACTAGATTGCATCTTCAAAAAACACTTGGTCATATTTAAGAGGGTTATCGCAATCTACTTCCTCTTCTAATTCTCGCGCATAACGATGACCTGAGAATACTGCAGCAGCGATGATTGCAGGCGCGTCGCAATCCCCAATTTTTCTGAGAGACTTTATGGATGATCCTGCCCCGCCAACACCTTTATCCAGCAAATCGTAATAAAGTTTGTCATTGGGCTTCCGCGCAGTAACAAGCACAAGGGATTCAGCAGCCAATTTGGTCTCTCGGCCAGTATACGTAGATGTCATGGTCGCATTTTTACCATCGTAGGATGCCAAGCTTTGTGAAACTTTTAAATCAACATCCATTTCCATCAAGCGGGTCTGCGAACGCCAGCGATCGTAAGTATATCCGCCCCAGGTTGAAACAGTATCATCAGGTGTTGCAAGTGTTACTGGAACGCCATTCGTTTTTATTAATTCAGCAATAACGGAGCCCATGTAATAATGATCATCATCATACACAAGCGTTGGTCCTTGTGGTAACTTGCCCGCCATGATGTCATCAGGCGTGTAGATTTGCATTGATGGGCCCACATTATCAATTCCAGAAAGTGCATTTGCACCAAACCCATCTCTACGCCAAGATGCTCCAGTTGCAATAGCAATGTGGTCAACGCCAATCTCAAGTACTTCTTCCGCACTCATTTTACTTTCCAGGAAAATCTCAACATTTTTCAATTTGTCTATCTGTTGAAGACGATAATCACGCACTCGACCCCATTGATTAAGGCCCGGCAGTTTACTTTCTAACGATACGCGCCCACCCAAGTCTCGCTTCGCTTCTGCAAGCATCACTTGATGTCCACGCTTACCGAGAATATGTGCCGCTTCAAGTCCGGAAGGCCCTCCACCAATGATTAAGACAGATGATCCAGATTTGGCTGGATTGACCTTTTCAGGATGCCAGCCGCGCCGCCACTCTTCACTCATAGTAGGGTTTTGAGTGCAGCGAATTGGAACACCTTTCCCATCACCCGTATAACAAATATTGCAGCCTATGCATTCACGGATATCATCAAGCTTACCCTCTTCAATTTTCTTGGGAAGAAAGGGATCAGCAATTGAAGGACGTGCAGCACCTATAAAATCCAAAATGCCGCGCTTGATCTGACTTGCCATTGTATCTGGAGAAGTAAATCGGCCAACACTTACAACAGGTTTGGTGGTCATGGATTTTATAGAAGCAACATAAGGCTCAAGCGCTCCTTCCTGTACGAAACGTGAAAGCCCCATCTCCAGTGAGTAATCACTGATATTAATGTCCCATAGATCAGGTAGTTCACCCAAAATACCAAACATATCTTCAGTTTCCCCAGGTAAAGGATTTCCATCTTCACCATTGCCGCCATTAGTTTCCGCAGAAAACCTGACAGCAATGGCCATGGTATCACCAACGGCCTCTTTCGTGTCTTCTATTATTTCACGCAACAACCGCACACGATTTTTAAGGCTTCCGCCGTATTCATCAGTTCTGGCATTGGTCGTTTTGGAAAGAAATTGCGAAAGCATATATCCATGCGTTGCATAAACATATGCAATATCAAAACCAGCTTTCTTTGATCTGAGCGCCGCATTGCGATGCCAGCGCCTTACATCACGAATATCATCTTTATCCATACATCTTGTTTGGAACGGATTACCATCAAGGTTTGGCAGACTTCCAACACTAAGTGCTGTTTCACGTGTTGCAAGATTAGCTGTACGTGCTCCACCAAGAAAAAGTTCCACGCCAGCAAGGGCTCCATGTTTATGAACTTTCTCTGTCATAAGAGCATGCGCATGAATATCCCGATCATCCCAAAGAGAAGCACTTGGATATGGAAGATCATCTGATGAAGGATGAACAGAGCAATACTCCGTATTAATTACAGCCCAACCACCTTCGGCTTTTATCTCCCGCAGACCTGCTAAAATTCTAGGGCGCAAAGATCCACTACCAGTGCAATGCGGGACCTGATAAAATCTATTCTTTGCAGTAACAGGGCCAATCTTTACAGGCTCAAAAAGTATATCATAGCGGCTATCTCTCATAGAAATGCGCAGCTTCCCATTAATTATCTCGTTGAGCCATTTGCTGGTCGAGCAATTCTCGTCTTTGCTGATAGAACATAATCAATGCAGCAATTGCAACGCAAACTGCAACCACCAGAATAATGATTGTTGCAAGTGCATTTACATCTGGTCTTAGCCCAGTCTTAATTCGCGAGAAGATCAGGATAGGCAACGTTTGCGAACCTGGACCTGTCACAAAACTGGCAATCACCAAATCATCAAGCGACAAAGTAAATGCCAAAAGCCACCCAGCGACCATCCCCGGCGCAAGACGTGGCAATGTTATTGCCGTTAGAACCTTGAAGGGTTTGGCGCCTAAATCCAGTGCGGCCTCTTCCAATGTTTGCCCCATGCCCGTTAAACGAGCCTGAATGATTACCGCCACAAAGGCGAGTGAAAAAGTGATATGCGCAATGGTAATGGTTGTAAATCCGCGCTCGTCAGGCCACCCTATCAACTGTTTAAGCGTGATGAACATAACCAATAGAGAAAGTCCGGTTATCACCTCAGGCATAACCAGTGGAGCCACCAGCATACCACCAAACAGTGTGCGCCCTCTAAACCGACCAAACCTTACCATTGCAAGGCCTGCAAGCGTACCAAGCAGCGTTGCAAAAGTAGCGTTTACTATGGCAATTTGAAGACTTAGGACAACTGCGTTCCAAATGTCTTCTGATTTAAATAACTCCGCGTACCATTTCGTAGACCATCCACCCCAAACTGCAACAAGCCTAGAATTGTTAAACGAGTAAATGACCAACATAATTATCGGTATGTAGAAAAATGCCATACCAAGTGTCAGCATGATCGTTAGGAATCGGGAGCGTTTACCGTGCATAGTATTATGCCTCCTCCGTCGCTTTGGCCTGATAATACTGATAGACACCCATCGGCAGAACAAGCAAGAATAGTAAAACCACTGCAACAGCTGAGGCTAACGGCCAGTCAGGAAGTGTGAAGTCATTGTAGAGCTGGCGCCCAATCATCGGCACGTTGCCACCCCCAAGTAAATCTGGAATCACATATTCACCAGTAGCCGGGATAAAAACGAGCAAGGAGCCGGCAATAATTCCAGGAATTGTTAGAGGCAAGGTCACCTTGAAAAAAGTATTGGATGGTCGCGATCCAAGATCTGCGGCAGCTTCATTCAAGGAGAGATCAAGCTTTTCCATATTCGCATAAAGCGGCAAAATCATAAATGGCAGATAGGTGTACACAACCCCCACGAAGACGGCAAAATGTGAATAAGACATTGGAATATAATTACCATCAATCCACCCGTATGAATTAAGCAAACTAATTAAGCCGATCGAATTAAAAAAACTATTGATAGGGCCCTGATCAGCCAACAACCCCCACCATGCATAAACCCTAAGCAGGAATGAGGTCCAGAATGGTAATATGACAGCAAATAACAAAATCTTCTTTGCCAATGGTCCCGAACGCGTAATGCCATAGGCAATAGGATAGCCAATTAATAGACAGATGATTGTCGAGACTATGGAAATTTTCAAAGAGTTAAAATAGGTACGATAATATAAATCTTCTTCCCAAATATAGATGAAATTATCCCAAATGATCCGGATGCCAGTGATGCTCCCATCAGTCCATTCTATCATCTTTGAAAATGGTGGGCTCGCGTATACTAGCTCGGCGACACTAATCTTGGCGATTATGAAAAACGGGAACAGAAAGAAAACCAATAGCCAGACATAAGGGATGAAGACAATGATTGATCGCCACACTGATTGTAGGTATCGGATGAATTGCTGGTAAATACCAGCATCGATGGTTTTTGAAGTAATATCAGAATTTTTGACCAATTCACTCATGAATTCAGCAACATTACGCT
>CAZXZQ010000268.1:0-3933 GCA_964645215.1 uncultured Rhizobiaceae bacterium
ATTTGTTGCGTTCAGATTGGAGTCTTTTGACAAGCCCATCGCGTCTGCAAAAACTCGTAGATCGCTATCGCAATGATTTGCAGCTTAATCCGATTGAACCTGCTCAGTTAACAGATGATACTCAATTGCCGCCAGTGCGTAATGATATATTGAATGAGCAAATTGTACCGGCTGATGAAGGCTTCGCGAATATTGAAAATATTATAGAAACGGATAGCAACGTCATAACAGGCAGCATTCCATCGTCACATGAGGAGTTGGTGGAATGAGTGAACATGACGAATATGATAGCGCATTCCGCTTAAAGGTTGAGGGTAGGGGGAAGCTAGCAGATAACCAGGCACGCTCCCGCATTTTGCTTGCAATGTTCATTGTAGGCTTTGCTTATACAATCATTATTGGCAGGCTCGCATTTTTTGGATTTTCTGAACTTGATGGCGTAACAGTTCGCGCGGCGCCTGATCTTGCAATCACCGCTGCACGTCCTGATATTCAGGACCGTAATGGTGAGATGCTTGCGACAGACATTATCACGTCTTCCCTTTATGCCGAACCGAGACGAATTGTGGATGCGGATGAAGCGGTTGAGAAATTGCTAACCGCACTTCCAGACCTTAATGCGAAAGTGATCCACAAGCGCCTTACCAGTAAAGCAGGCTTTGTGTGGCTCAAGCGTGAACTGACGCCTGTTAAAGAAAATGAAATTCTGCAACTTGGTATTCCGGGCATTGGATTTAGAACTGAAACGCGTCGTTTTTATCCTAAAGGTGAGACCGCATCGCATCTCGTTGGTCATGTGAACATCGATAATGTCGGCATTGCTGGATTGGAAAAATACATTGATGATCGCGGTCTTAAACAGCTTCAAAATTTGGGCTTTGCACGCAATGTAGATTTGGAACCAGTTTCGCTCTCCATTGATTTGCGTGTGCAGCACTTTGTGCGTGACGAATTAGAAAGTGCGATGAAACGCTATAATGCAATCGCCGCCGGTGCTGTGGTGCTGGATGTTAACACAGGCGAAGTGGTTGCGATGGCCTCTCTGCCTGATTATGATCCGAACCGTCCTGTAGATGCATTGAAAAAAGACCGCCTGAACCGCATTAGCGCGGGTGTGTTCGAGATGGGGTCTACGTTCAAAGCCTTCACAACCGCGATGGCGCTTGATAGCGGCAAGGTTTCTATCAGAGATCGCTTTGATGCGCGTTATGCTTTAAAAATTGGCGGGCATACAATTAATGACTTTCATGCAAAGCGGCGCATTCTAACTGTGCCTGAGGTTTTCATTTATTCATCAAACATTGGTACTGCCAAAATGGCGGATGCTGTTGGCATAAAGGGACACCGCGAATTTTTACATCGCGTTGGCTTATTGAGCAAAATGCCGTTTGAATTGCCTGAAGTTGCTTCACCTGTTGAACCAAAGAAATGGCGCAAAATTCACTCAGTGACTATTTCATATGGTCACGGCGCATTGACAACCCCCTTACAAACAGCGGTTGCAGGTGCAGCTTTAATTAATGGTGGCAAGTTAATTGCGCCTACGCTTTTCCCAAGATCACAAGCAAAAGCAAATGCCGAAGCGCAGTATGTGATTTCACCCGAAACCAGCAAACATATGCGAGATCTTATGCGACTGAACGTCGAGAAGGGATCTGGTAAACGTGCTGAGGTTCCGGGTTTTCGTGTCGGCGGTAAAACCGGAACTGCGGAAAAAGTTAAAAACGGCAAATATTCGTCGAAGCATCGCTTTAATGCATTTTTGGCCGGGTTCCCGATTGATAACCCGCAATATATTGTCTTGGCCTTCGTTGACGAGCCAAAACCTGAGGAAGGTAAGCGTTCTGCAACAGCTGGCCTTAATGCTGCCCCGCTTGTTGGTAATATAATCCGTCGTTCGGCACCAATTTTAGGCGTAAAACCTGACTTTGGAAATCTACCGAATCCCTTGTTAATTTCTAATTAGGCAGGCATTAACATACCAGCATTTGCGCTATGATTCGTTAGGGGAAAAGTAAATGGAACTCGAAAAGCTAGTTGGAGGTCAGGTGGATTTAACCAATGCCGCTGCTTCTATTAGCGTTTCATCTTTGACCGCGGATTCAAGAGAAGTTTCTCAAGATACTTTGTTTTTTGGTTTGCCGGGTTCAACTGTGGATGGTGCAAGCTATGCAGCTCAAGCTGAACAAGCGGGCGCATGTGCCATTGTTGTTTCATCTTCATCGCCGGTTGAAGCTGTTGGTATTCCTGTCTTGCGTTCAGATGATCCACGCTTAGTGCTTGCGCATGCGGCTTCTAAATTTTTTCCAAACCAACCCAGTATCATTGCTGCTGTTACTGGCACTGCTGGTAAAACATCAGTCGCAACCTTTTTGCGCCAGATTTGGGAAATGGATAATCAAAAAGCAGCGAGCCTTGGTACAACTGGTGTCGTAGCGCCGGAGCGTGATGATTATGGTAATCTCACAACGCCTGATCCGGTTTCGCTTCATGCACTTCTTGATGAACTTGCGACAAGTGGCGTTACCCATGCAGCAATGGAAGCCTCGTCACACGGTCTTGATCAACGCAGGCTTGATGGCGTTAAATTGAGCGTAACAGGTTTTACAAACCTTGGGCGTGATCACATGGACTATCACGCAACGATTGAAGAATATCTTGATGCCAAGCTTAGGCTCTTTAGGGAAGTTTCTGCAAAGGGCGTACCTGCGATCATTTATGCTGATGATGAATATTCTGAACCAACAATTAAGGCTGCACTTGAAGCAGGCTGCGATGTTAAAACCGTAGGCCGTAATGGTGATTTTCTGTCTGTCAAAAAAGTAGAGCATTTGCAATTTGATCAGGTCGTTGAGCTGATGCATGAGGGTGCGCATTACCGTATTGAATTTCCGCTTGCGGGTGACTTTCAAATTGCGAATGGATTGGTTGCTGCAGGCATGGCGATTGCCACTGGCACTTCTGTCGACGTTGCATTTGATGCACTTTCAAAACTCAAAGGTGCTTCTGGTCGCTTAGAGCTTGTAGGAAGAAGTAAGAGCGGCGCGCCAGCCTATGTTGATTATGCGCATAAGCCTGATGCACTTGAGATTGTTTTGAACTCATTGCGCCCATTTACATCCGGCAGAATAATTTTGGTCTTTGGTTGCGGTGGAAACCGCGATAAGGGCAAGCGCCCAATTATGGGTGAAATTGCCAACAGGCTTGCGGACGTTGTTGTTGTCACAGATGATAACCCGCGCGATGAAGACGCCAGCCAAGTGCGATCAGAAATTCTGGCAACCTGTAAGGATGCTATGGAAATTGGCGACCGTGAAGAGGCAATTTTATATGCCTGCGATTTACTGCAAGATGGTGACTGCCTTGTGGTTGCTGGTAAAGGCCATGAGCCCGGTCAAATTGTCGGAGATAAGGTTCTACCATTTTCTGATCATGAAGTTTTGCGCAAGGCGCTAGGGGAGGTTGCTGCATGACGCTTCTTTGGGAAACCGATGCGATGATTGCGGCGATGAATGGCCGCCCAGTTGGAAATATGCCTGAGGGTATAACTGGAATTTCAATCGACACGCGCACTTTGAAAAAAGGTGAGGCGTTTTTTGCAATCAAAGGCGATAATTTTGACGGGCATGAATTTATAGCAGCAGCAATGAATGCAGGTGCTGCATTTGCCGTTGTTGATGAAAGCAAACTTGTGTCACTCGGCAGTGTTACAATGCCCTTGCTTGTTGTAAGCGATGTTTTGGCGGCCATGGTACGATTGGGCGAAGCCGCACGTGCTAGGACAAAAGCAAAAATCATCGCTGTTACTGGCAGTGTAGGAAAAACCTCCACAAAGGAAATGCTGCTCACGGCACTTGCGCCAAGCGGTTCGGTTCATGCATCTGTTGCGTCGTTTAACAACCATTGGGGCGTGCCACTAACACTGGCGCGGAT
>CAZXZQ010000269.1:0-3933 GCA_964645215.1 uncultured Rhizobiaceae bacterium
GGGAGTTTGATAAGTGCAGGCTTTTGGGTCGTTGGTTGGCTTACGTGGGAATTGTTCCTTTACGGCATAGCAGCAGTTCCCCCGGCCTTTCTTGGCATGCGGGTGGGTAATAAGCTGGGTGAAAAAATTCCGGCGGAGAACTTCCGCAATTATGTATTGATTGCGCTGCTGATCATCGGCGGGTCGATTGTGTATTCGAGCTTTGGTTAGCCGCCTCTATGTTTAAAACTATCGCGGCGGAATGAGTAAAGCGCTGCTGGGTCAACTGCGATATCTACAACGGCAGGTTTGCCGCATTTCAGTGCCGCATCAACTGCCTCAGATATGTCCTCTAATTTTTCAGCTTTAAATCCGTGTGCGCCGTAAAGTTCGGCAACCTTATCGAATGGTGGGCTGGAAATATCCGCGCCAATATAACGCTCACCGAAGAAGTCGCGTTGATAGGCTTTCTCCGCGCCCCAGCATTGGTTGTTCATGACGAGTGTTACGGTGTTGATGCCATGGTCAACAGCGGTGGAAAGTTCAGAGAGTGTCATGCCGAAACCACCATCGCCCATGAGTGAGATTACAGGGCGATCAGGCATCGCAAGTTTTACGCCAAGACCGCAGGCGTAGGAGAACCCTACAAGGCCGAAATCAAGCGGCGTGAAGAGGGAAGGTGGTTTATGATAATTCATCGCGTCAGTCGCCTGCAGGCAAAGTGTGCCTGCATCCATCGTGAATGCTGCATTTTCAGGCAAGCAATTACGAAGTTCTTTAAAAAGACCAGATGGCTGCATGGGATTGGTCGTCACCGCATTTGCGTCGCGGTTTGCGAGATATTGCTGACGCTCAGTTTTATAAGTCTCGGTCCAATTCTCAGCATCTGCGCGAGCAGAAAGATTAGTGATGATATCGGTTAGCTGTATTGCCGCAGTTGGCGCATCAGCATGGATGCCGATCTCTACCGGGAAGTATCGGCCAAGGGCAGTTGGTTCCAGCTCAATCTGAATTATCTTCGCTGCTTCGTTGATGTTATCATAGGTGTAGAATGTGGAGTTGAACCCAAGGCGTGTGCCAAGTGCTAAAATCACGTCAGCTTCTTTGACGAGGCGAGAAGCTACGGGGTTGCCGCGTGGTCCCATTTGGCCAGCGTTTAGCGGATGCGCGAATGGCAATGCATCGCCATGGCCGGGCGCTGTCACTATTGGACAGTTTAAACTCTCAGTAAGTGCTAATGCTTTTTCGTGACTGCGCGTGTTTTTGATGCCGCCGCCTGCAACGATAACCGGTTTTGCAGCGCCATGAAGAAGTTTTGCTGCTGCTTCAATTTGTGCGGCATTGCCAGCGGGGTTGGTTTCAGGGCGATATTGATCAGGCGTTTGGAAATCACTGAACTCAGATGTGTTCGAGAGAACATCGCGCGGCAAGTTCACTTGCACAGGGCCGCGTCTCGGAGCCATGGCAGTTCGGAATGCTTCGCGAAAAATTTCTGGCACACGGTCAGTTGAAGGAACTGTCCAGGTTTTCTTGGTGATCGGCGTGAAGAGTGCTTGTTGATCGACCTCTTGAAATGCGTCGCGATATTGGTGAGCAGATGATAGTGCGCCCGCGATGGAAACCACGGGCGAGAAGGCGGCTTTTGCTTGGGCAAGGCCTGTAACAAGATTGGTTGCGCCGGGGCCATTTTGACCGGCAAGTACAACGCCCGGTTTGCCGGATGCGCGTGCGTAACCGTCTGCCATATGGGTGCCGGTGCGTTCGTCATGCACGCCGATGAAATTGATGTCTTTCGCATCGTAAAGCGCATCGAACATTTCCATGGTGGCTGAGCCGATCAAGCCGAAGACATGCTCGACATTTTCAGTTTCCAAGGATTTGACTGCAGCTTGGCCGCCGGAAAGTTTAGCCATATCAGCTATTCCTTTTTAAAAAATCGAGTATGGGTTTTGTGTAAGCTTCGACATCTTCCATTAATCCCAAATGTTGAAGTTCCGGGATGATGATGGTTTCAGAGCCTGAAATTTCGCTTGCGATTGCATGGGACATGGCAGGCGTGCTGCCTGTGTCGTTCTCACAGGTCATAACAAGAGTAGGACAGTTAATTTCGTATCTAGGGCGAATGAGTTCCTTTACACCAGCAGCAAGAACCATGCATGCATCCGGGTAAGAACTTGCATCGGCATCCTCGCGCCATTGACGTACAAGCGCTGTTTTATCAGAAGAATTTTCACGGAAGGAAGAGGTGAACCAGCGTTCAAGTGCTGCATTCATGGTAGCCATTGGGCCTTCGTCGATCACTTTGTGTGCGCGTTCTTCGACCAGAACTTGTGCCTCTGCACCACGTTCATGCGGAGAGTTTAAAATAGCGAGTGAAGAAACATGGTTCCAATAGTCCATCGCGAAACGCCGATTGATCATGCCGCCGATGGAAAAGCCGACAACATGCACTTCATGGATATCGAGTTCGTGTATGAGGTCGTGCAATTGCTCTGAATAGACGGTGAGGGATGCTGTTTCAGGTGGAGGAACACTTTCGCCATGGCCGTAAAGGTCGTAGTTCAGAACTTGGAAGTTCTGGGATAGCGCATCAAGATGTTCATCCCAAAGCTTGCGGCATAAGCCCAGCCCGTGAATGAGCGCGATGACAGGTGCGCCTTCAGGGCCAATTAGGTCGTAAGCTGTGCCGTTGCTTGAGATCATCGCAGTTTATACGCCAGCCGGGTTGTCGACGTCACGACCCATTTCTTTCAGGTCTTGATAGCGGTCGCCAATACGGTGATGTGGATGGCCACCGATAGAGGCACCAAGCGCGACGATGACTTCATCTGGGCCCGGTGCATCCGGCACGTTCATATGTATGGTCTGATAGTGCGATCGGCGACCGGCATCGTGCTTGTCCATGAGCGGGATCATGATGGGTTGCCCGCCAACGCCACGGCAATTGGTAAAGGCTAGATAAGTCTTTGCGTCTACCGCATCGCGAAATTGATTGCCGAACCATAGCGTGTGGGTGAGGGCTTGTGCGTGTTCAATCTCGCCGCCCATGCCAACGACGGATGCTTTGCCATAGCCTTCGAGTTTGTCGCCCGTCACATCTAAAATCATGTCGGTTAGCAATTTACCCAGTACCGGGCCATGCTCTCGGATTTCTGGGCGAAGGTCTTCTACGAAGCCGCGTCCGTGCCAAGGGTTTTTGATGATGGCAAGCGCTGCGATCAACTTGGTTGGTTCGTCAACCGGTTTGCCGCCTTCTACATGGGTGGTTTGAATGTTTAAAAGCGTGCGGCGAATTTCGACGGCCATTTGTGTTTCCTTATGATCTAATTGAAAGTGGGTAGGACTTCATCAATGAAGAGTTTCATGGAGCGTTTTTGTACATCGCGGTCAAGTCCCATAGATGCGTAATAGAGGAAGGAGTCCACGCCCATTTTTTCATATTGCTTGAGTTTCTCGATGACTGTGTCTGGCGATCCGAACATCAAATTGGTCTCTAACATTTCCTTATCAACAAACACATTGCCTTCGAGTTTTTCAAACGGAACGGGGTCGGGGAAGCCATTCACAACATCACCAGCTTTCATCATCAAATTGCCAAACTGGCTCAGGTTATAACGCACGGCTGCCAATGATGTTTCTCTGTCTGCTTCGTTATCATAAACGGATGTGTGACGCATGGTGGCGAAATTTGGTTTCTTGGTAATGCCTGCCTTTTCTGCAGCTTCATTGAAGTGCTTCTGGTAGAGCTCGACTTCGCTCATGTCTTTCGTGAGCGCCCAAGTGAGGACATTGCAATCATTCGCAAGCGCATAATCAAAGGTAATTGGGGAGCGGGCAGCAACCCAGAACGGGACGTTTTTTTGAACTGGTTTAGGGCAGGCGGTTGATATGGGGAATTGCCAATATTCGCCATTATGTTCGACGTCACCCTGCCAAAGCTCACGAACAAGCGGC
>CAZXZQ010000270.1:0-3925 GCA_964645215.1 uncultured Rhizobiaceae bacterium
CTCGGCCACCTGTCCTAACTTCACACTTAATAGTTGAAGCATGGGTCGACGATAAGCGCGCAGCCATATAAAAGGTTTGCGCAGCAAACAAGTCGCCTTCGACCACCGGGCCACCTGTCAGATTAAATACTTTAGAACCTATCCAGGCACTCCAGCATCAGCGCGCACTATACGTATAAGTCACGACGAGGCAAGCAAACTTATTCAATTTGGCCAAAAAAATACCTGCTTGTAAAACAAAACCATGTTAACTATCTCAAGAAGATAAAGGGGTTTCTAATGTTTAAAATGATTATCAACCTGATAGCCGTTATATCGCTTGTTTTAGGCTTGATTACGGCCATTCTTGATCTGACAAAAACAATTGCAGATTCTGCAATTACAATGTCTCCTCTGGGCAAAGTCTGGTTTGATTTTCACAATACCAGCCTTAATGCACTTCAAGTCGGCATACAGCGCAAACTTAATGTTCCATGGCTATGGGATAGCGTATTTGTGAGCATATTACAGATGCCGGCATGGTTGGTATTTGTTATTATTGCTGTCATACTGTTTTGGCTTGGCAGAAAAAGTAAAACAAGCTGGAGAAAACGTTTCGGGGCATAATTTAATAATGCCTAATCAATTATCTGGAGAATCTTGATGTTTTTAGCACATATGTTTGACCGCAAACTTAATAAACCAAGTGCTTCAACGGCTCTGCCTGGGCGTTCAGAAGCAATTGATTCAGGCACACATCATTTTATTTCAGGAACCTCAATCCATGGGCCTTACCCTGAGGGCATGGAAATGGCTATGTTTGGCATGGGGTGTTTCTGGGGTGTTGAGCGCAAATTTTGGGTTCTTGACGGTGTTTATATCACGGCTGTTGGTTATGCCGCAGGCTACACGCCAAACGCAACCTATAAAGAAGTATGTTCAGGCATGACGGGGCATAATGAAGTTGTGCTGGTTGTATATGACCCTAATATCATTTCCTATGAAACATTGCTCAAGCAATTTTGGGAAAATCACGACCCAACACAAAGCAATAAGCAGGGTAATGATATTGGCACACAATATCGCTCTGGCATCTATACATATTCAGATGAACAGAAAGCTCAAGCCGAGGCAACTAAAGAAGACTATCAAGCCGCGCTTGGAAAATCTGGCATTTCACGAACGATTGCCACTGAAATTATTGATGCATCTGAGTTTTACTTTGCAGAGGAATATCACCAGCAATATCTCGCAAAAAACCCGGCAGGATATTGTGGCGTAGGCGGGGTTGGTGTTTCCTGCCCAATCGGAACTGAAGCGAAGCTCTAACAAGTGGCACAATAATGGCTTCAGCAACATACGAACTCGCTAAATTTGCAAGCCAGCTAAAACCATCTGATATCCCTGATGATGTTATGATCCGTATTACAGATCTTTATGTGGACTGGGCAGGCTCAGCCATGTCAGGCAAAGGTCATAGAGCTATCCAAATCCTGGAAAATTTTGCACGCAATATGGGGCCGGAAGCAGGCCCCAGTGAAATTCTCACCACCGGTGAAACAACATCGCCGTTTTTTGCAAGCTTGATCAATGGTGCTGCAAGTCATATCTCAGAGCAAGACGATGTCCATAACGGTTCGGTGTTTCACCCAGCTGCTGTTGTTTTTCCAGCAAGCCTTGCTATCGCGCAAAAACTAGGTGTTTCTGGTCAAACATTTCTAACCGCTTGTGTTGCAGGCTATGAAACAGGCATTCGGGTGGGTGAATTCCTCGGACGGTCTCATTATGAGGTCTTTCATACAACGGGCACTGCCGGCACATTTGCTTCTGCAGCAGCAGTTGGCAATTTAATAGGGCTTGATGAAACCCAAATGCTTCATGCATTTGGGTCTGCCGGCACACAATCTGCTGGCCTGTGGGAATTTTTAAAAGACGCGGCAGATTCAAAACAATTACACACCGCAAAATCTGCTGCAGAAGGCTTGATGTCAGCACTCATTGCAGCCGATGGATTTACAGGGGCAAAGGACATTTTGTCTGGAGATAAAGGCATCGCTGCAGGCATGTCATCGGATTCAGATATTGCCAAGATCAATGATCGACTTGGAGAGCGTTGGTGTGTCTTGGAAACATCGTTTAAGTTTCACGCATCATGCAGGCATACACACCCCGCCGCAGATGCACTTTTGAAAGTGATGCAGGAAAACAACCTGAATGCAAATGCTATTGATACCGTCCAGTGCCATGTTCATAAAGGTGCAATTGACGTGCTTGGTCCTGTAACCAACCCGCAAACTGTGCATCAGGCTAAATTTTCTATGGGCGCAACTTTAGGGCTAATTGCTGTGCACGGCAAAGCAGGTTTGAGTGAATTTGAAAACATCTTTAAAGATGAAATAACGCTTCCATTTATACCGCGCGTTTTCATGGCATTGGATAGTGAAGTAGATACTGCTTATCCAAAACAGTGGATTGGCAAGGTAAGTGTTACAACTAACCGCGGGGAAGAATATCATGCACGTGTAGATACCCCTAAGGGTGATCCTGGCAATATGCTCACACGAGAAGAAATTGATTATAAGGCGAGAAGCTTAGCGCTATCAGGCGGAGCAATAGATACTCAAAATCTTGATACCCTTTTAAACAAACTATGGGATGTAGCAGAGCAAAATGCTATTCAAAAATTGCTCAATTAAGCAGCACCCTCATCCTGCTCATCATGGGATGGATGACGCAGAATATCCTTATCTGATGTCTTACCGCTCCAGGTCACATTTTTATAATCAAACCCTTCAGAAATTGTAGGTTTAATCACTTCAAAATAAGGTGACAAATCAAAATCCCTGGGAGTGAAGAGCGAGTGATGGCGGATATGCAAAATCTCGCGCCTTGAATATTTAGACACAGCTTTTGTACGGCCAGGCGCACGCGTTACTTCAGGTAGAATTGGATATTTCACAGACTGATATGCCTGCGCTATTAATGAAGAGCAAATTGCTTTAGTCGGTGAAGATGAGCCAAATGCCAACATGCGCCTGCGCCAACGAACCGGAACAGGTGGCGTAGGGAAAAAATATCGCAGCATGTCGAAAATATTTTTCACATCATATTCAAGACCAATTTTGCTAATCATAAAATCAACAACCTTATCACGGTCTTCTTCACTCAAACTCACAGGGCGGCAGATGCGCGTATTATAACTCTCATAACGCGTAAGCGGAGAAGCTAAACACCCCTCGCCTAGGTTAACCTCGATAAGCCGCGGCCGCTCGCTACCATCCGGGGGTTCTGGTAATGCGTCTCCGACATAAAATGCGGCATGAGACCATGTAGATTGGGTTAGATATTTAATGGCAGCTGAAACATGCTGATTGCCTTCAACAAGTAACACATCTCCAGGCTGCAAAACGCTTTTCAGCGTCTTAAAATCAGACGGCGTATAAGGGTGATAACCTGAGCTTTCACGCACAAGCTTATTTGCAAGCAGATTACCTATTTTTCCCAATGTTGCATTATAGAAACGCATATGCTCATCCGTTAAATAAACTCATAGTTTATATGGTATTGTCTAAATCATCTTCTAATCAAACTATGTCACAAAAATATAAATTTTTCTTTTCCATTCTTGTTTTTAACACGAAGTAAGCATACTAATATATCTAGTTTAGAATAATTCCAAAGTAGGTGTTTGTATGTTTACCCGCTATTTCACTGGTTCTAAAATCCATTTCAAAGATTTAACCGAGAACCAAATTTTGGCACTCGCGATCTCATCAGAAGAAGATGATCGCCGGATTTATCAATCATATGCAAATGGCTTACGTGAAGAATTTCCAGATACGGCCAAGATTTTTGACGATATGGCCGAAGAAGAAGACACACACCGCCAATGGCTGATTGACCTTTTCCGCGAGAAATTCGGAGAGACTATTCCACTTATCAGACG
>CAZXZQ010000271.1:0-3914 GCA_964645215.1 uncultured Rhizobiaceae bacterium
ATTGAAAAAAATACTGAAAATAACCTACGCATAAAATCTCCCTTTAAGAGCATCATGCACAAGAATAACCAAAGCTGAAATAAACTTTTTAGGAGCTAGATAGCAAGATATTCATGACGTAGTTTTTCATCATCAAGCACTTCTTTTGCAGTGCCATCAAATACAACTTGGCCTGTATCGAGAATAACAGCACGATCAGCTAGATTTAACGCAGCAACAGCATTCTGCTCAACCAATATAGTTGTAATACCTTGCTTGCGGATAAGCTGCAGTGTCTTCTCAATTTCTTGAACGATAACTGGCGCAAGACCTTCATAAGGTTCATCCAAAAGCAGAAGCTTAATGTCACGCGCTAGTGCGCGACCAATTGCCAGCATTTGTTGCTCACCACCAGAAAGCGTTGTGCCTTCCTGTTTACGGCGTTCTCCAAGGCGTGGGAACAAGTCATAAATTTCAGAAATCGACCAGCCAATTGGCTTTTCAATTTGTGCCAGCTTGATGTTTTCTTCAACGGTTAGACCCTGGATGATGCGACGGTCTTCCGGCACAAATCCGATGCCATTTTGAGACGCTTCATAACTTTTCATACTATGAACAGCTTTACCGTCCAGCCAAATTTCACCCTTTTGAAGTTCAGGATCATCCAATCTAGCAATCGCACGCAAAGTGGAGGTTTTACCTGCACCATTACGGCCAAGCAAAGCCATGATCTCACCTTCTTCAAGGTCAAGATTTACGCCTTGAACAATATAGCTCTCACCATAATAGGCATGAATATCAGTCGCTCTGAAATATGCATTTTCAGATGGCGTTCTTTGTTCTTTGTTCTTTTTTGCTTTAGCCATTAGTGCGCTCCCCCAAGATAGGCTTCTTGCACCTTAGCATTGCCTTTAATATTTTCAGGCTTGTCTTCAACAATAACTGTACCCTGAGCCAAAACAGAAATTTTTTGTGCGAGTGAAAACACAACATGCATATCATGTTCGATAACAACCATCGTGATGTCACGCTTATCTTTAATGTCTGCGAGCAGATCAATTGTATTGTTTGTATCAGCGCGCGCCATACCGGCAGTCGGCTCATCAAGCAGTAAAAGCTTAGGCTCTTGCGCAAGACACATGGCCATTTCAAGTCGGCGTTTATCGCCACGAGAAAGAGACGCTGCATGCATGCCACGCTTATCGATCATATCAACATCAATAAGCATCTGCTCCGCTTTTTCACGGATGTCAGTTTCACTTGCAACACTGTTAAAAGCATTAAGTTCAAAAGAACCATCACGCTTAGAAAAACATGGGATCATAACATTTTCAAAAACATCTAGATCACTGAAGATCTCAGGTGTTTGGAAAACGCGTGAAACACCAAGCTGATTAATTTCATGGGGTTTAATGCCAAGCAACGAGTTACCATTAAATGTAACGCTTCCTGTATCAGGTGTTAATTTACCAACAAAACAGTTTAGCAATGTTGATTTACCAGCACCATTTGGGCCGATAATTGCATGAATTGTACCTTCTTCCACGAGCAAATTTACTTCGTGTAAGGCCTTAAGGCCGCCAAAGTTTTTATTGACGTCTTTAACTTCGAGAATACTCATTAGACGCGTTATCCCTATTCAGCTGGCGCAGGCGCGGCATCACCAGCACCCGGGTCAGCTTTCGCTGATTTTTTCTTGAAAAGATTTCCGATACGTTGGCCACCTTCCATCAAGCCGCCAGGCAAGAAGATAACAACCAACATGAAGATGATACCGAGTGTTAGATGCCAACCCTTACCGATAAATGGGTAAAAGATTGCAACGAAGAAATCTTGCATACCATCTGGCATGTAAGAGAACCAGTTTTGCAGAACGGTCTCATTAATTTTTGAAACAATATTTTCAAAATATTTGATAAATCCAGCACCTAAGATTGGTCCAACCAATGTGCCCGTACCACCAAGTATCGTCATCAATACAACTTCACCTGACGCTGTCCAGAACATACGTTCCGCACCAGCAAGTGGATCCATAGAAGCCATTAGACCGCCAGCCAGACCAGCATACATACCAGAAATGACGAATGCAGCAAGCGTATAAGGTTTTGAGTTCAGCCCAGTAAAGTTAAGCCTTGTCTGGTTCGTTTTAATCGCACGAAGCATCAAACCAAATGGCGATCTAAATAATCTCATCGCAATGTAAAATGAGATTAAGAGGAAAATCGCACAGACGTAGAAGCCTAAATTGAACTGGAATGCCCATGCACCAAGCTCAAGCGTTGCTGTATCCCGCATTTCAAACCCAAACAAATGCGTTGTATCAGGTCCGTTACCTTTCAGGTATTGCGGATCATCATTATACACCTGCAAGCCGGTTTCGCCGTTTGTAAGGTTATAGCTTGGGTTAGAGAAAATAGAATAAGCCATCGCAAAGCTCATCTGTGCAAATGCAAGCGTTAGAATGGAAAAATAAATTCCAGAGCGACGTAAGCATAAGTAACCAATAGCAACTGAGAAAATACCAGCCATAATAACAGCAAGAATGATTGCTGGTACAATATTATAACTTAAGAGCTTAAACATCCATACGGCTGCATAAGAACCAACACCTAAGAATGCTGCGTGACCAAATGACAAATAGCCAGTCAAACCAAAAAGAATATTAAACCCAATTGCGAAGATACCAAAAATCATAAAGCGTTGCATCAAATCAGGGTAACCTGCATTAAATTGTGCGAGTGACGAATCTGTTGGAAACGGGTTCATGAAGAATGGAGCAAGCACCAAGAGTGCCGCAACTATGAAGAATGTTTTAGCGTCTTTTTTGTTAAGTCCGAGCATCACACTACTCCTCCATTACGCCAGCACGGCCCATTAGCCCGCGTGGTCGTGTTAGTAGAATTATAATTGCAACCAGGTAAATGATAATTTGGTTGATACCTGGGATAGTGGTGGTCGCCCATGTAGTTGAAGCGAAGCTTTCAAGAATTCCGAGCATGAAGCCCGCAAGAACAGCACCTGGCAATGACCCCATACCGCCAACAACAACAACCACAAAGCTCAAGACCAAGAAGTCCATGCCCCAGTGATAATTTGGTGGATTAATTGGTGTGTACATAACACCTGCAAGACCCGCAACCGCAGCAGCTACACCAAACATCAATGTAAATTTGCGGTCAATATTAATACCTAACAAGCCAACCGTTTCACGGTCTGCCATACCGGCGCGAACAACCATGCCAAACGTTGTGAATTGCAGGAATGAGAACACGGCGAATATTATGCCGCCTGCAAACAAGAAGTAGACAATCCGCCAAATTGGATATGGCAATGAAAGACCTGCAAACTCACCAAGGTTCAAAACGCCTGTTAATGCATCAGGTGCTGGTGTTTGAATTGGATTAGCGCCAAAGAAGGCTTTAATAATTTCCTGCAATACAATTGCCAGACCAAAGGTCACCAAAATTTGGTCAGCATGAGGACGCTTATAGAAATGGCGTATGAGCCCGCGTTCCATCACAAAGCCAATCAGCATCATTATGGGGATGGCAAAAAGTATGGCTAATGGGACCGACCAATTGATAATTGCTTGCCCGGCAGCCTCACCAAACCATGCTTCAACATAAGGTGTTTTCACCTTTGCTGGATTGCCCAGAAAGTCAGTTTTTGTTGGATCAATTGAAATTGTTGAGGCGTTTAGCATTTTTTGCAGCGTTACCGCGCAAAAAGCACCAATCATGAACAATGCACCATGCGCAAAATTCACAACCCCCAAGGTTCCAAAAATAAGTGTTAAACCAAGTGCGATAAGAGCATAAGCGCTACCCTTATCGAGTCCGTTCAGAATCTGAATTAGAATCGCTTCCATCGTCCCAGCACCAAAAATTAGAATTATTATTGTTTAATGTGTACCCGCTCATTCTTGCAGACACAAC
>CAZXZQ010000272.1:0-3913 GCA_964645215.1 uncultured Rhizobiaceae bacterium
CTTCAGAAATTACAACTTCTTACACCTTCAAGTGCTGGAAGTTCAAACATTGTATCAAGCAAAATGCCTTCAAGAATTGAACGTAGACCACGAGCACCTGTTTTACGCGTGATCGCACGACGTGCAATCGCTGAAAGCGCATCTTCATGGAAGTTCAACTGAACATCTTCAAGTTCAAACAGGCGCTGGTACTGTTTTACTAAAGCGTTTTTAGGCTCTGTTAGAATTTGCACAAGTGCAGGTTCATCAAGATCTTCAAGCGTTGCAAGAACAGGCACACGACCAATAAATTCAGGGATAAGACCAAATCTGGTCAAATCTTCAGGTTCTACACCACGAAGCAATTCGCCTGTTTTACGATCATCAGGTGCTTCAACATGTGCAGCGAAACCGATTGATGTTTTCTGACCGCGGTCTGAAATGATTTTCTCAAGGCCAGCAAACGCACCGCCACATACAAACAACATGTTGGTTGTATCAACTTGCAGGAATTCTTGTTGAGGATGCTTACGTCCCCCCTGTGGAGGAACAGAAGCAACCGTGCCTTCCATAATTTTCAGAAGTGCTTGCTGAACGCCCTCACCTGATACATCACGTGTAATGGAAGGATTATCAGACTTACGAGAAATCTTATCGACCTCATCAATGTAAACAATGCCGCGTTGTGCGCGTTCAACGTTATAATCAGATGCTTGAAGCAGTTTCAGGATGATGTTTTCAACATCTTCACCCACATACCCCGCTTCGGTGAGCGTTGTGGCATCAGCCATTGTAAATGGCACATCGAGAATACGTGCAAGTGTTTGTGCAAGCAGTGTTTTACCACAACCAGTTGGCCCAATCAGCATGATATTGGATTTTGCAAGCTCAACATCTTGGTTCTTGGTGGCATGGTTCAAGCGTTTGTAGTGGTTATGAACAGCAACGGACAAAACACGCTTTGCATGAGATTGGCCAATAACGTAATCGTCCAACACTTCTAATATCTCTTGTGGCGTTGGAATACCTTCACCGGATTTCACCATTGAAGATTTATTCTCTTCACGAATGATATCCATACAAAGTTCAACACATTCATCACAAATGAAAACAGTTGGACCTGCTATAAGCTTACGTACTTCATGCTGGCTTTTGCCACAGAAAGAACAATAGAGTGTGTTTTTTGAATCACCCGAATTTGATACTTTGCTCATTAGTATTCCTTGCTCAAAACCTTTTTAACCCGCGACCCCGGAATTTAAGGTGTAATTTGACAAATCAAGCACTGCATAGCGGTATAAGCAAGCAGAAACTCCATATTCTGTCATATTACGTACATAAACATTCACATAGCCTTAACAAAACAAATTGATTTCGGTCAGTAAACTTTATTCACTTTCGCCTTCACGTTGTTCAATCACCTTATCAATGATGCCAAATTCTTTTGTTTCATCAGCAGTCATGAAGTGATCACGATCAAGCGTTGCTTCAATCGTGTCATAGTCCTGACCTGTGTGTTTGACATAAATCTCGTTTAAACGGCGCTTCATTTTCATGATGTCTTCCGCATGGCGTTGAATGTCTGATGCCTGGCCTTGGAAACCACCAGAAGGCTGGTGCACCATGATGCGCGCGTTCGGCAGTGCAAAGCGCATGTCTTTATTACCAGCACAAAGTAGAAGCGACCCCATGGAAGCTGCTTGCCCCATACAAAGGGTTGAAACTGGCGGCTTGATGAATTGCATCGTGTCATAAATACTCATGCCGGCTGTGACCACGCCACCTGGAGAGTTGATGTAAAGGTTGATCTCTTTCTTCGGATTTTCTGCCTCAAGATATAATAGCTGTGCGCAGATAACGGATGCCATGCCATCTTCAACCGGCCCCGTTAAAAATATAACGCGTTCCTTCAGAAGCCTAGAATAAATATCAAATGCGCGTTCACCACGGTTTGTTTGTTCCACAACGGTTGGAACAAGGTAATTTAAAGTTTCAATTGGATCTCTCATCTGTATGCCTTCTAGCTAAGCTTAAAATTTGCGAATCTCTTTCGTTCCAAAGAAAATAGGTGATCAGGGCCACAAGTGAAAGAGCTGAAATGTTTTTGACTGACCTGTAGTTACCGAATTATTTAATATAGTGATCATAAAACGAATATAAACTCCCTATCTACAGGTTTCGATTGCAGCAGTGGTTGCGTTTTTGTGGCAGCGGTCTTTTGGCGTACAATAGGTCTCACCAGCAATAGAATAGGTCATGATGGCTGTTATCTGTGAACCATCGTTTGCTGTACACTTCAGGTGAATGTCTTTCGTCAAACCCCGATTTACAACCATACTGATTGACGGACGTGGCGGTTTAACCACTTCAAAGCTTGTTTTGCTCTCACTATCCAGCGCGTTGGACGCGCCAACAGCGGCGACTATAACAATAGATACTCCAATTATAAGTAACTTCGAGGACATGATTTACTCCACGCTTAATAGCATTGAGTAATCAGAAGCAATTTATGTGCCAGAAATTATAGGCAGGCATAAAAAAAGCCCCGCAGCGATGCGAGGCTAAATTCTTATGTGAAAGCGACGATTATATTATGCTTCGTCGTCATCGTCTTTCATAAGATCTTCTTTTGACACTTTCTCATCTTTCACATCAGCTTTGTCGATAATAAAGTCGATGACTTTGTCTTCAAACAAAGGTGCGCGAAGTGCAGCTACCGCATCTGGTGTTTTGCGAAGATAATCCAAAACCTGCTCTTCTTGACCCGGATATTGCTGAACCTGCTGATAAACAGCCTGTTGCATTTCTTCGTCAGAAATTTGTACGTCAGCTTTTTCACCAATATCAGCAAGCACTAGACCAAGGCGCACACGACGCTCTGCCAAGCCTTGATATTCTTTTTTGGCTTTTGCTTCCGTGGTGTCTTCATCTTTGAATGTTTTGCCAGCAGTCTCAAGCTCGTTGGTAACTTGCGCCCAGATGTTATTAAACTCCATTTCAACCATTTGGGTTGGAAGTTCCATCTTGGTTTTCTCATCAATCATATCAAGAATTTGACGTTTTACTTTAGCGCGAGTGAAACTCTCATACTGGCTTTCGATCTGACCACGAACAGCCTCTTTTAGTTTATCAACACTTTCAAGACCAAGCTGTTTTGCAAGCTCGTCGTTGATTTCAAGTGCGCCAGGCTTTTCAACCATAGAAACGGTCACATCAAACTCTGCATCTTTGCCTGCAAGGTGAGTTGCACCATATTCATCAGGGAACTTCACTTTAACAACTGTTTCGTCGCCAGCTTTTTTGCCTTTAAGTTGATCTTCAAAACCCGGAATAAATGTGCCTGAACCAAGTACAAGTTTAGCATCATTGTCAGCGCCGCCTTCAAATGGCTCGCCATCAATTTTACCAAGGTAATTCATGGTAACGCGATCTTTGTCTGCTGCTTTGCCTTTTTTCTCTTCGTAAGAACGTGAGCTTTCAGCAATTTTTTCGATCTGCTCTTCAACTTCCTTGTCATCAACGGCCGCTACAGGGCGTTTGATTTTTAGCTTTTCAAGCTCAGGTGCATTGATTTCTGGAATAACTTCATACGCCATTGTAAATTCAAAATCGCGCTTCGCAGTTAGCATCTCTTCTGCTTCGCCTTCATCTTCCGTCATGGAAATTTGTGGCTGTTGTGCAGCGCGTTCATCACGGTCTTTCAAAACACCGCCTGTACGATTTGCAATGTAATCATTGACGATCTCAGCCATTGCCTGTTTGCCATACATTTGTTTGAGGTGAGACATTGGCACTTTGCCTTTGCGGAAACCTTTAATGTTCACCTGATCTTTCATTTGCTCAAGGCGTTCATTCATCTGAGAGTTCATGTCGTCTTTACCAACAACAATTTTTAACTCGCGCTTCAAACCTTCATTGACGGTTTCTGTTACCT
>CAZXZQ010000273.1:0-3882 GCA_964645215.1 uncultured Rhizobiaceae bacterium
ATAGAATTTCTTGGGGGGAAAGGTCTGCAATACCCAACAGGTGGCGTTGGTTAAAGACTTTTGAAGGGGTTTGATTTTTCTGTGCCATCAAAATCCGAGGTATAGGCGGGTGTTCGCAAATGCGCAAGTGGAATCTAAACGGTGTGCACAGCAAGTCTTATTCTTGCTTAATATTTTAATTTGCGTATTGTGAACAAAAATAGAACAAAAGTGAATCGAATGGCATCCAAAAATAGAACGCTCGGTATTGTTTTGTTACTTACCTCCGCTTTAGTTTTCTCAACTGCTGGGCCATTCATCAAGGGGGTCGAGGCAAGTGCGTGGGCGGTTGTCTTTTGGCGTGGCCTATTTGCAGCATTGTTTACGACTGCATTTGTTTTGTGGAGAGGTAGTTTTGCTCAAGATTTTACCAAAATGGGTAAGTGGGGGCTGGTTTCAGCTTTTTTAGGGGCATTGGGAAGCGCTGCTTTCATTGCAGCATTTAAACACACTGATATTGCTAATGTTGCACTTATTTACGCTTGTGCACCCATGTTGGCAGCGTTTTTTGCTTGGCTCTGGATGAGGGAGCGTATGAGTCGTGCAGTTCTCATCGGTAGTGTCGCTGCACTTGCTGGCGTGCTGCTGATTGTTAATGGCTCGTTTAACTCGATCAATTTGACGGGGGATTTACTCGCATTATGGATGACAATTATCATGTCGATCATAATTGTTCTTTATCGATGTTATCCAGATACGCCGGGGGCTGGGCCATTAGCTCTTTCTTGCATTATCCTTTTACCTGTAGCCGTGATATTTGGGGAGCCTTTTCACATTTCACAATCCGATATGTTGATTACGGCGTGTTTTGGGCTTGTCTTTGCGGTGGCGTCTGTCGCGCTTGTGGAGGGGGCGAAGCATTTGCCGTCTGGAGAAACCGCGCTTTTGAGTGCGCTTGAATCTCCTTTTGCTATCATATTAGCTTGGATGTTGTTTTCTGAAGTGCCGGTATTGTTTACGATTTATGGTGGTTTACTTATCCTCATTGGCGTTATTGTTAGCCAAACGCCATATTTGCTTCAGCGCAAAAACGCCAATGAAGATTGAAATAGTAGTGGCAATTGCAGCTTAATGTGCTGCACTTCCGTTAAGCGTTTTGTCTTCGCGCACGGTGTCACAAAAGTCGTTGCTAAGCGCTTCAAACTTTTCTTCAAGTTCTGCCGCAACGTAATCTTCTGCTAATGTATCGACTTCATCCGTTTGCGAGCCATGTTCGCCTAGCAGGTCAATTTTTGTATCTGTATTTGATGACGTTTCTAGCACTTGTAAGTCAGTGATTAATTCATCAAGCTTGCTCACAAGGCGATAGTCAGCGTTTCTTGTAAGGCGCTCCATTGCTTCAGCACGGATGATTTCTAATTGTGTTAATGCAGACATTGTTTTCTCCCTAGTAAATTATTTGAATAGAGAGAAGCTGACGTTTGAATGCGGTCTAATTCAGACTGGAATGTGATGATTTAAGGGTGATAATGTTACGATGCTAAAACGACAGAAGCATGAGGCGCCTGCTTATATTTTTCCATCGCGTTTTTAGCAAGCCAAGTGCCGAATAAGAACATCAAAAACCCTGCAGGGAGATCAAGGAAGTGGTGTCCGCCATGTATGAATATTGAAGGTAAGATTAGCAGGTTAAGAATTAAAAAGACTGGCGCAACATATTTCACATTGCGCGCTGCATACATTGCTGTGAATGCAAGAACGGCATGATAAGATGGAAAAGCTATAAGTCCTCTTAATTCGGAAGCGGTTATAATTTCAGGTCCATTTTTGGCTAATTCTATCAATTCTAATGCGTATAGTTTGTTCACAGGAGGGTTGATGGCTTGCCATATTTCATCTGGTATGTCGTACATAGTTTTTGCGCCGATGGTCGGGAACAAACCCCAAAAGCAGACTGTTAATGTGCCTGTTATTGTTAACGACATAATCAACACATTAAGGTCATGATTTCGTCCAGATAATCCCAATATTATAATGAGTACTGCTAGCTGGAATATTGTGCTTGAATAAGCGATCTTCATCACAAATACAGTTATGGGAAATTGCGCTGCAAATGCCATTACATCTGGCCAATGAAACCCTAGCATTGCATCGATTTCTGCAATCGGGATATCGATCGTACTTCTTGTTAGTGGAAGCATGAGATAATTAAACAATCCAAGGCACATTGTGAAGAAAATAAGCAGTGATGTGCATATTGATGCGTTTGCTATACGTTCGTCACGTTGCGATAATCTATAAAAATAACCGATGCTCATAACAAATAGTGAGACCATTATTATTTTCAAATAACCAAAATAATCAATGGTGGGATTTTTAATTAATATTATCAGAACATCAAAAGCCGCGATCATTAAGCTTATAGAAAGCATGAAAAATTCTGCTGGTTTTAAGCGCAAAAATAACCGAATAGAAGTTGTCCAGTTCAAAGCTGCATTCCCTGATGTTTAAAATTGATGCAATTATGGCTTCAATTCGTTAAGGAATGCTTTGCGTTGACGGTGTTTTGCGCTCTTTTTATCAAGCGCAAGAGATTATGTTTTTAAGGGTACTTTGGGTACGGAACCAGGTCCGTTTCCTTTACCTTTTCCGCGTGGTTTTGGCGGTGTTTTTGGCTTGGTCGTTTTTGCTTTTGCTTTAGATGCGGTGGCGGGCTTAGACTTTGCCTTAACTGGCTTGTCTTCAATAGATGTTAGCTTCAAGCCTTCTTTGCCCAGCTTGTCTTTTTCAAGCGTTACCTTCACAGTGCCGCCTTTTTTCAATTTGCCAAACAATACTTCATCCGCAAGCGGCTTTTTAATGTGTTCTTGAATAACACGGCCTAGCGGTCTTGCCCCCATGCGTTCGTCAAAGCCTTTATCTGCAATCCACGCAATGGCCTCAGGCGAAAGCTCAAACATTACGTTTCTCTCAGCCAATTGTGCCTCAAGTTGAATGATGAACTTCTCAACAACCTTATGGATGACAGGTGTTGGCAATGTGCCAAATGGTACGATTGCATCCAGGCGGTTTCTGAACTCAGGCGCGAATAAGCGATTGATTGCCTCTTCATCATCGCCGGTACGCTTGGTTGAACCAAAGCCAATGGCGGCTTTTTGCATATCGCTTGCGCCTGCATTGGTGGTCATGATGATTATGGTGTTGCGGAAATCAACCGACTTGCCATTATTGTCTGTCAGCTTGCCATGATCCATTACCTGTAGAAGGATATTAAAGAGGTCAGGGTGCGCTTTTTCAATTTCGTCCAACAACAAAACACTGTGCGGATGCTGGTCAACACCATCTGTCAACAAGCCGCCTTGGTCGAAACCGACATATCCTGGAGGGGCGCCAATTAGGCGAGATACGGTGTGACGTTCCATATATTCAGACATGTCAAAACGCAGAAGCTCAACGCCCAACGAGCTTGCTAGCTGACGTGCAACTTCAGTTTTACCAACACCAGTAGGGCCGGAGAAGAGATAGGAGCCGATTGGTTTGTCTGGCTCACGAAGTCCAGCGCGCGATAATTTAATGGCTGCAGAAAGTGCATCAATGGCATCGTCTTGACCATACACAACGCGTTTAAGCTGTGTATCAAGATTTGAAAGCACCATTTCATCATCTTTAGACACAGATTTCGGCGGGATGCGTGCCATTGTAGCAATCGTTGCTTCAATCTCTTTGATGCCAATCTGCTTTTTACGCTTGTCTTTAGGTACAAGCATTTGCGAAGCACCGGTTTCGTCAACAACATCTATTGCTTTGTCTGGTAGTTTACGATCATTGATGTAACGCGCAGAAAGCTCTACTGCACCTTTAATGGCTTCGTGAGAATATTTCACATTATGGAAATCTTCGAAA
>CAZXZQ010000274.1:0-3874 GCA_964645215.1 uncultured Rhizobiaceae bacterium
CTTATAAAAATAAGTATTTATGTATTTATATTTATAATTTTATTTAAAAAATAAAAACAACGAGTCATTACAATTAGATACCCATTTCGCGTATCAATACAGCACTAACGCGAGAAAATGCGCGAGAAAGTAAACTAATTTTGTCTGCGTCCACTAAAATTGTACCACGATGCACCCTATCTAGCTTCTCCATACCCTCAATCGCAAATATTGACACGTATTTAGCCTCTAATGATTTAAGCTCATTTTGCTCACCGCGACGCACTGGCACTGCAGCACCATAAATTGAAGCTAAATAGGGTTGATCAATATTCTCAATATTGCTCACATGCAGATCAACTAAGCTGACATCAATTTTCCTCAGCATCACATCTTCAGGTACAAATACCCCTCTATTACCAAGTTTTACGCGTTTTAAATCCGCCTCGGCAATATACCCCTTTGCCGCCTGTTTAATTATGGTATTCTTGCCGTCACCATTGCTTGGCGCATCAATAATGGAAACAAGCGCACTTGAAGCTTGAACCCATTGCTCTATTGAGAGATCCTTTGCTAAGGAAATAACCTCCCCAGATATAGGCGCCATAATGACTAATTTATCTTGCTGCTCGGAGAGGCCTTTGCGGCGCTCATCAAGTTTAGCAATGCGCTCATTAATTAAGGGTACCGTGTGTCGGGTTTCAATATCAATCAGACTTTGTCGTAGTTCCGCTTTTGCCTCAAGAATTTCAAGCCTATTAATTTCAAGTTCTTGGTTGAGAATGTCGGATGACAATTTGAAGAGCACATCACCCTCATTAACATACGTACCCCGCTCCACATTAATTTCTGTAATTTTTGCAGATTGCGGCGCATAAACACGCTGGAAGAGTTTCGGCTCAACAACAGCAGGAATTGAGACTTTAAATGGCAGAGGTATAATCACAAAAGCAATACAGGCAGCGAGAACTAAGCCAGTGATAGAGGTGCGTAATTTTCCAGCATTACCTGCCATTTTATACCAAGCTTTCACCTCACTAAATATTGGGCGTAAAATGAACCAAAATATTTCTATAGCGAATAAGATTATGCCTAAAACCTTAAAGGCAAAGTGATAAACGAGTAGGGCTATCCCCAAAAACAAGAAGAAGCGATATAGCCATGTCCCCCACGCATATAAAGTGAGAAATTTTATACGCGCTTCTGGCAAATCTTCCGGGCATTCCGCATTTGGCTTAAATAATATCTCACGTAAGCGCCAGCGACCTAACTCAAAAGAGCGCTGCTGAAGGTTATCAACGCCAAGCGTATCGGACAGGATGTAATATCCATCAAACCGCATGAATGGATTGAGGTTAATGGCGAGCGACAATATCCAGCCAGTTGTTGCTACAGAAAATGCGAGTGTTCGGCCAAATCCTTCTGGCAAGAAAACCCAAAACAATGTTGCAATGATCGCCAAATAAAGTTCTGCGCCAATGCCAGCTAGGTCAATTTGCAAACGATGTTTCTTTTTAGGCAAGCGCCAGGAATCTGAAACATCTGTATAGAGAATTGGAAACAGCAAGATAAACGCAACACCCATGCTCGGCACCCTGCACTTATGTTTTGCCGCAACAAACGCGTGCCCCATCTCGTGAATGATTTTCACAAATGCTATAACCACCGTATACATGACAATATATTGAAATGAAAAAATCTCAGAGAATGTTGTTAAAAATTGTTCCCACTGGCGTAATGTTAAATACAAACCCAAGACGCCAAGCGTCAGCATTATATATGCAAATTGTTTTCCAAGCATCGGCCTCACAAATGGCAAGGTCGCCTTTAGAAAACTGTTTGGATAAAAGAGTGGAAACTTGAAGAAGAGGTAATTGTGGACAATCTTCCACAGAAAGGAATTCTGTCTTTGTTTTTTACGCTTAAGAATTTCTTCCCAACCTGAATTCTCATCCACCTCGCATAAACCATGTTGGCTAAGAAATGTTGATAGCTGCGCAATTTCTTCATCACTAACAAGCGTGCCGTACTTATCCTTCATTACGTTTACAAGTGATGCAACATCACCAGCGACGGACCATTCAGCAACTAGATGAAAGGATAACCTATCCAGCTTATGATATGCGTTTTGCACAGGATCAAATAACAACCAGGTTTTTTCATCGCCATCACCACTTGATTGCCCAAGGAATTGCAAATCCTGACGCAAGTGTGGAAGCGGGTGAACGTCTTGCTCCTCTGTACCTTGCGAAATTGCCATCACATCACCCCATTAAAAGCCCGTGTATTGCCTTAATGCAGATATCGGTTTTCTGAATAAGTAAAGATAAAGTGGAACTTCATCACCATAAAGCTGCGCTGTTCCCTGCCCGCCTAGGCGCAAGTTTAGAAGCGCATTTTTATCTGCCACATCTGCAATGATTGTATAGGCCAGCGTATCGCCTGGTTGTTCAGAAGCTTCAAAAGACGCATGCCGCACAAAGCCTTCGATTGGATCAAGCGGCGATGAATCCATGAAATATTTTACACGCGCATTCTTATCTAGAACAATTGCATCTGCAATTGGCACCTCAATGGTAAATTCAACTTTGCTCGGGTCAGCAATCTTCATAATTTGCTCACCCGTTTGTACTGGTCTACCTATCCATTCTTCACGATCAGCAAAAACAACAACACCATCTCTATTCGCGATGATCTTGCTACGGTCTAACAGCATTTTAGTATGATCAAGTTTTGCAGATTTAATCTTAACCTGAGAAGCAACAACACGCAGATCGCGCTTTGCCGAACTATCTAAGAAGGCTGTCTTCGTTAAACTCTTAAGTTGCGTCTCAACTTCTTCTAGTTCACGTTTAGCGATTTCATATTCATTGAGCAGATTTTCATCTTCCAGCTGAATAATGAGATCTCCAGCCTTAACTTGAGAGTTTGGCTCAAGTGAAACTTCCTTTATAACGCCATCAATGGGTGCAGTTACTACAAACGCTTCACGCGGCGTGATTGAAACCGGCGCGAGCGTTGTGAGCGTAACAGGATAGAACATAGAAGCCCCGACAGTTGCACCAATGATTGATGCAATAAGTTTAGAAATAGTTGGAGATTTTCTACGAAGCTTATTTTTCGAAAACCGCTCTAAGGCATGCGAAAATGCTCTGCTCAAATGCAATAATCGAGCGTGGTTTGCATTATCCCATTCGACTTCTCTGGCAAGCAAAATACCGCCCAGCGATTTGCCGCCATCATCCATCAGGGGAAGCCAATTCAGTTGTGGAAATGGATAGGTTTTAAGCTCTATATCATCTTCATTTGAAAATTCAGAAACATGAAATTGCATAGCCTCAGATGTTACTTTTTTGGGATCAAGCTTATTGGTTATCTTCGTTAGCCATTGAACAAATGGACTTGTATGATCAACTTTATCAAGACTGCTTATTGCAGATAATACTAGCTTGTTCTTACGCCCCCAATGCCAGATAAAAACCTGTCTGGCACCAGCCAGATTTCGCGTCTCATTTGCCGCCAGAACCGTAACCTCTTCTGACGATTTGCATTTACGGATTTTTTCTTCAAGGTTCAGCAATGCACCCAATTGCTGCATCTCATGACGACGTGCAAGCTCTAAGCGTTTATCAGCAAAAGCTTCAGCTGGCGTTTTGGGCTGAACTGTTTGTTTTCTTGCCTGCTGCACGTTTGGATTAGCATTTGCTTGTTGGTGCGATTTTTTAGAAACCCCAGCCTGAACAGACATATCTCACTCCTAATGGAAACGGTTATGTAAACAATAACTCAATAAGAGATTTGTTTAGTATTTCAATTCCATATAGTAGTATTTTTAGTTAATTAAATATTAATGATAAATATATATCCGAATTAATTACTGTATTTATCAACTTCA
>CAZXZQ010000275.1:0-3863 GCA_964645215.1 uncultured Rhizobiaceae bacterium
CCGACCAGACCGTTATGAGCGGTCGGCTCTAACCAACTGAGCTACACGCCCTCAGTTTTAACGTTCAATATCGTGTTTGCGCGGGGGCGACAAGTCCCCACTTGCACTTGTATGCAATTCGGTACAAATTTTTCTAATTAAAGACTTATTTCAGGTCTAGTAGAACCTTTTTATACTTTAGGTCTGTCAGGAGACACGCATGAATTCATATTTTAAGTCATTTATCGCTGCAAGTTCTATTGCGCTCGTTTTAATCGCGCCGGCTAGCATTTCTCAAGCTGAAGAAAAACCTGGAACCATTAGTGTTTCAGGAACTGGCACTGCAAATGTTGCACCTGATTTGGCAATCATTTCACTTGGTGTAGTGCGTGAAGCAAAAACCGCGCGTGAAGCACTGGATGCCAATAATAAGGCGATGACTGCCGTGCTTTCTGCCATGAAAGATAAGGGTATTGCAGAAAAGGATTTGCAAACATCCAATTTCAACATTCAGCCGCGCTATCACTACCCCAAACGCAAATCAAATGGTGAACAGCCTGCACCTAAAATCGTGGGTTATATCGTGTCCAATAATTTAGCTGCTCGCGTACGTGATCTATCCAAGACTGGCGAAATTCTCGATTTGGTCGTTACGCTGGGTGTCAATTCTGGTGGGAATATTCAATTTACCAATGACAATAAAGATGCGATTTTGAAGCTTGCGCGCATTGCTGCAGTTCAAGATGCACTTGATAAAGCAGAGACGCTCACCTCCACTGCTGGGGTCGGGCTCGGACGAATTATCAATATCAGCGAAAACTTCAATCAACCGCGACCTGTTCAATTCGCAAAAGCAGCTCGCTCATTGGCTGTTCAGGAAGATGCAGCAGTTCCCATTGCATCCGGCGAAAATAGTTATCGTGTAAATGTGCAAATTTCCTGGGAAATTGCGCAGTAATACAAAACACTCCCGCAACATTTATGCTGCGGGAGCACCTGACTGAGGAGGAGATATCAGGTAAGCTTAAAGACCACGTGCTTTGATGATCTTACAACCATGGTGCGTGCGTTTAAAAACAACCTTGGCTGGGTATCCGCGATTCCACCCTTTAACCACAATTTTTTTATGGTTCACGCGAGCAATATGCGTGTCGTACAGACCAAGATGATATGCACGTTTTAGTGCACGACGCGGGCCACAATGATGACCTCTTGAACGCTGCACATGACGACGTTTCACATAACCACGGTTAAAATGACGCTTACGGTGATTACTGAAATGAATGCCACCACCATGACCATTGCCAATATGAAGGCTGAAATTACCTGCATTTGCTGGTGCGGCTGTAAACATAGTACTGGCAGCTACGGTAGCGATTGCCAATGCTGACTTAAAAGTATTTTTAAACATATTAATCTCCATTTTGCTGACCATCAAAATAAGGTTGGGCCATCTGATGTTTGGAGAATGCAATTATTGCTCTGAATGCATTCGGAACCGGCTGTTCAGAAAGCATTCACATTCATATTTATCTAATATTTCAGTACCTTAAGGCGTTATTTGTTTGAAAAATTCTTCTAGCTAGTGATTTTTTCATATAAATCTGAAGGTATCTGAACGCCATTATCAATGATGGATTGACGTTTTGTACGACGCCCATCGCCCGGCAGTCTTGTTCCTTCCTGCTCAAGTATTTTGCCAAAGAGACCTTCAGCGGAAGCCAATCCGCCAGCTGGGTCGAGCGCCAAAATAAACTCACCACCGCGCGGCGGGCCGCCATCATTATTGTCTTGCGCTGCTGCCTCAAAGCTCAATTGTTCACCAATTAGACTTGCAGCAAGAAGCTCCACCATCATCGCTATGGATGCGCCTTTATATCCGCCAAATGGAAGGAGCGCACCTTTAAGCACTTCGTTCGGATCAGTTGTTGGATTGCCATCAGCATCAATGCCTGCACCCGCTGGCAATTCATGCCCCTCTCGAGCCGCAATCATCACCTCGCCTCGCGCCATAACGGCACTCGCCTGATCGAAGGTACAAGGCTCAGCACCCTCACGCGGCCAGGAAAACGCTACAGGGTTTGTGCCATAAAGCGGCTTCTTGCCGCCTGCGGGCGGAAGGGCTGGTTTAAATGCAGTACAGGCAAATGCAACGACACCCTCATTTGCTAACATCTCAACTTCCTGCCATAGGGCTGCAAAATGGAATGTGTTGGTGAGGGCTGCTACTGCAACGCCGTTTTGTTTAGCCATATCCGCAAGCGGCTTTGTAAGTGTGCGATGGGCAATTGGCGCATAGCCTCCATCCCCATCAACAGCAAGGACCGACGCTTTGGGCGTTGAGAGTTTTGGTTTGGCTGCACCATTTACCTTACCACTATTGAGAGAAGCTAGATAACCCGGCATGCGGAATAGGCCATGGGAATGTGCGCCGTGGCGTTCTGCCTGATAAATACATTCTGCTAGGCTTTCTGCATTTTCATCATCGCAACCCGCTTTCTTGAGTGACGCAGTCACCAGTGGTTTTACTTCATTAAGTTCAAGGTGGATTTTACCATTATCGAGCGTTTTCATAATTCTTCTCTCGCTTTCCATTCTTCAAATTTCATCAACGCCGTTGCACCGATTGAGTCAAGGGGTGCAGGCGGGAGTTTCTGTGGTTGAGCTTGTTTAAAAAATGATTGGGCTAGTTCCGTTTCACCCTCGACTGCAAGCTCAGCCGCCGCCATTCCAGAAAGTGTGCCACGCGCCGTGCCAAGCCCGTTTTGACAACATGCGGAATATAGTCCGGGTTCAAGTTCACCGAATGCAGAAACGCCATTACGACTTAGGCACAAACGCCCAGCCCAAGCATACTCCTGTTCCACATATTCGAGATGTGGATAGCGTTTCCCAAACGAAGCCACGTGTGTTTTCGCCATTTGTTTAAGTGTTGTGCCAGATACTTTTAGTTGCGGAGAATAGGTCACCCGATTGCGGGTAACGATGCGCGTGCCACCTGTACCGGATATCTTGCGCATGGTCGTGGCGGCGGGATCGGATGGCGGAACACCCCAGCGTTTCTCGCCAGAGGCTTGATCCTCTTTATCCGTCAGGGCTCGCGTCATCGAACCATAGAGCATGATATGAACAAGTCGCCTTTTGAAATGACCGAAACTTTCAATATGACCATTGGTTGCCAGAATAACTTTCTTTGCGGCGACAGAACCCGCAGGTGTTTTGGCAAGCCAATTCTCTCCACTTTTTTCGAGTGCTGTTACCGGACTGTTTTCAAAAACCGAAACCTGATTTCCGAGGCCTTTCGCCAGTCCGCACACATACATGACGGGCTGCAGTAAAGCTGTGCCGGGTGTATAAATGCCGGATTGATAGAAGTCCGATCCGGTAAGCTTTTTCATCGCACTCGCATCGAGTAATTCATAAGGTTCGCCCAAACCATCAAGGTGTGTCGCGTAATCAAGATTATGCTTTTGCGCTGCTTCTGCCCGCGCGCCATTCACTTTGCCGCAAGGGTTGAAGGCTTCCTCTGTGAGACCATATTCCTTGGCGGCATCAGCAGCGAAGGCAATTGCCTGTCGATTAAGACGTATTTGCTCAAGATCATTTTCGTGATTGGTGGCATAGTCGACAGAGGTTAGTTCATGGGGCAAGTCAATCATGAAGCCGGAATTGCGGCCTGCTGGTCCTTCACCTATACGCTTTGCGTCGAGCAGTACGATTTTCGCATTTGGTTCTAGTTGACGCAAACGCCGAGCTGCAGAAAGACCCGCAAAGCCTGCGCCCACGATAAGGTAATCCGCATTGATCTCAGAATTTAAGGAAACCGCTGGTTCCGGCTCCGGCAATATCGCCGCCCAGCCGGACACACCAGTTTCAACTGGAAG
>CAZXZQ010000276.1:0-3834 GCA_964645215.1 uncultured Rhizobiaceae bacterium
AACCGCTGACCTCTTCGCTGCCAGCGAAGCGCTCTCCCAACTGAGCTATAGCCCCGTAATCCAGTAGTTGGTTTGGTCTGGAAAGGTGTCACCCGCCAAAAGAGGCGGGTGCAATTTCATTTAAGTTTCGTCGTCGCCGCTTTCAACGCCAACGATCACATCTGATAAATCATCATTCTCGTCATCGTCTTCTAAGAATGTTTCATCATCTGTGGAAGTATCATCATCATCGTCTACATCTGGAATGTCTGGAATGTCTGGAATTTCTTCGTCATTCTCATCATCGTCATCAACACTCTCTTCTGCATCATCCAGGCTGATGATCTCTGGACCGTCATCATCCAGCAATACTTCATCATCAGATGTTTCTTCTGTTTTAGCAGCTTCCTCAGCAGGCTTTTCTTCCGGCACTGGTTTAGGCGCCACAACTTCCGGCTCGCCTTCAAAGAAGGAAATCGGATATTCTTTTTGTGTGTACGGAGATACGATCGGATCTTTTTCAAGATCATAAAACTTTTTGCTCGTTTCAGGGCAAACCCTTTTTGTTCCCAAATTAGCCTTGGCCACAATTCACCTCTTTGATTGGAAATTTGGACCTTCCTACCTGCCATCGCGCCTTATGTCAAAAGCATTTGTAAATAAATTTGGGGCTTATTTAAATATAGGTGACGCGAGCGAAGGCATATGATAATTCCTGCAGCAACTTCATAAGGCAAAGAGCGAATAAAAGTGTCATCAAATTCCACTCCTAAACCCCTTAAATCTGCAAGAGCAAATGTCCTGAAAGGCGTTTGTCGCGTTCCAGGGGATAAGTCGATTTCGCACCGCTCACTCATGCTAGGTGGGCTAGCGAGCGGGGAGACGCGCATCTCAGGACTGCTCGAAGGTGAAGACGTTCTCAATACGCTTAAAGTTATGCAGGCGGTTGGCGCGGTTGCGCGTAAAGAAGATGATGCGTGGATCATTCATGGCACCGGCAATGGTTTGCTGCTTGAGCCGGAAGCGCCGTTTGACTTTGGCAATGCCGGCACTGGTTGCCGCCTTTGTATGGGACTGTTCGGCGCTTATGATTTTCCTACCACATATAAGGGGGACGCTTCGCTTTCATCGCGCCCCATGAACCGCGTATTAAATCCGTTACGTGAAATGGGCGTGCAGGTTTTGAAAGAGGCGGGAGAGGGGCGTTTGCCAATTACCCTTCAAGGGCCGTGGCAAACAGCGCCGATGGAGTATCATGTGCCAGTACCTTCCGCGCAGGTGAAGTCTGCTGTTCTGTTTGCCGGATTAAATACGCCGGGCATAACTACTGTGGTTGAACCGCATTTGACGCGGGACCATACAGAAAAAATGTTGAAGGGCTTTGGTGCGGAACTTGAGGTGGACGTAGCCACCAGCGGTGAGCGGCGAATTTCTCTGCAAGGGCAGGGCAAGCTAACAGGGCAAAATGTGATTGTGCCTGCGGATCCATCCTCGGCAGCGTTTCCGCTTGTTGCCGCTCTTATCGTGCCGGACAGCGAAATTACATTGCCAGATGTGCTGTTGAATGAAGCGCGGACTGGCATCATTACCACACTGATGGAAATGGGTGGCGATATTGAAATCACCAATAAGCGCAACTCTGGTGGTGAAGAGATTGGTGATTTGATTGTGAAATCATCCGAACTTAAAGGCATTACTGTGCCTGAGGAGCGGGCTGCTTCCATGATTGATGAATATCCCGTGCTTGCTATGGCCGCCGCCTATGCAGACGGTGAGACCGTGATGGAAGGCTTGCATGAATTGCGGGTGAAGGAATCTGATCGCCTAGCCGCTGTTGCGCGTGGGCTGGAGATGAATGGGGTTCAATGTGAAGAGGGTGAAGATTGGCTCAAGGTAATAGGTCGTCCGGATGGTAAAGGTTATGGTAATATTTCAGACAATGCGAGTGTCACGACTCATCTCGACCACCGTATCGCTATGAGCTTCCTCGTACTTGGTATGGCGAGTGAAAACCCGGTGACGGTAGATGATGGCAGTGTGATGGAAACAAGCTTTCCAGGCTTTGTTGAGCTGATGAATGGAATGGGTGGGGTGATTAATTGATTTAACCTTATTAGGTAGGCTTTGAAATTTGACCAAGTTCAAGATCTTGAGGTGGCTGCAATAGCTGCGCCAGCAGCGGCCTCCTTACCTGTTTCGGAAACTTCGTCATCATCAATAACAACACGAACCCGCGGACGTGCGAATGGAATCCCGTTTTCTTCAAAAGCATCTTGCATCGCTTGGAATGCATATCGCCTAATTAAGAATTGCTTGCCTGGTTTTGACATGAATTTAGTGGAAATTACAAAGCCGTAATCATCAACTTCTACCGCACCTTGCGCCTTAAATGGTTGGAGAAAATCATCTTTAATGGCTTCAACTTCTGAGAGTTCTTTGCCAACGCGCTTAAGCAGTTTGCGCACCATGTTAAGATCTGTTTCAAAGGGAACGCGCACTTTTAGTTTCATGATTGCCCAATCACGACTGAAGTTTTCAATTACATCAACCGACCCAAAAGGAACTGTATTGAGTGCACCGCGATGATGGCGTAGTTTCAAAGAGCGAACGGATATGCTTTCCACTGTCCCTTTTGCCTTGCCAACATCGATGTATTCGCCAAGACGGAACGCATCTTCAAGCAGAAAGAAAAAGCCACTTACAACATCTTTCACAAGTGCTTGCGAACCGAAGCCAACAGCAAGACCAACAACGCCAGCACCCGCCAGCAGAGGACCTGTGTTTACGCCAAGAGCAGAAAGCGCCACGAGAATAACCAGGGTGAACAAGATAATTAAAGCAGCTCTTCGCATTAGCGGTAGAAGGGTCCGCATTCTGCTCATTCCAACACCAATTTCTTCAGCTTCTGTATTGTTGCCATCAGAATATCCAGAATAAAAGCGATCTTCCTCCGCGATTTTTTGGTCAACAAAAACTCGTATGACTTGCCAGACTGCATATGCTACTGCGATTGTTGCCGTGATATGCATTAAAGCAATAAAGACTTGTGAACTAAGTTCGTCGTCTCCAGAAGCAAAGAAATTAACACGCCAAGCTATCGCCAAAATAACAACGACCAATACTAGAAGTGCAATTCTCGAAATACGCGCAATGATTGTTAATGTTATGTGTTTAGTGCCACTCAGCTCCAAAATAGCGCGGGAAAGCGATGCTTCTCCGATAGGGAGTAAAATCATAATCGTGACAGAGATAAGTGCTGCGCCATAGAGTGGTAGCCCACCTAGAAAAATATTCAATAAAAGGCCGAAGAACATTGACGGGATGGCTATGAAAGTTATTAACGGCCAAAACCGAGCAATTTGCGTTCTTATGATTGAAGGATTAGGCGAACCAGTTAGTATGTCATTTGAAATTGCTTCGGCTTGAATCCAGACAGAATAACTAAGAAGAAGCATTGTTACTAATCCAACGATCAAAAGTAGCAGGTCATGAACATCGCCATTGATACCAAGTGCAGCAAAAGAAGCACATGAGAAGAAACCAAATGCTCCAAAAGCTGTAGCAATCATGATTGATTTATGAAATTGGCCAGCATCGCGGTCGTTCATGTTTGGAATGCGCAAAGCTTCGTCTTTTGGTTCAAAAATTGCCCTGCTTATTCCAACTACAAAGGTTATGATTGTTACTGCAGAAAGATAGAAAAAGAACAGTGTCCGATCTCGTGGATCCGGTGTGGCAAGGATTAAGAAAAGGACTGTCGCAACAGTCACAAGCACAAGAATACTGGCTAAATGACGGGAAAGTCGCCCTATAAATTTATGGGCTTTGGAAATTTCTGGATTCTTGTCAGCAGAC
>CAZXZQ010000277.1:0-3784 GCA_964645215.1 uncultured Rhizobiaceae bacterium
CCTTTCGTGACGATACGCGTCGGCGCGGAAGCACTTGTAGCTGATTGTGCAAATGCAGACGCAGACAAGGTAAATGTGGTGATTAAAACCCCAAACACAAACGTCAGCGCGAATATTAATTTGGCAAATAACTTCATCAAACAGCCCATACCATAATTATTACAAATCACTCCCCCACCTATAAATATCATATTCGCAAGACTTTGCATTAGTCTTTTTTGAACTTGTCTAAAATGTTACCAACTCGCCTGTCTTATAGAAAAGTTAGTTATGTACCCAAAATTAGGCTTGAGATTTACAACAAGCCGTTTAGCTTGGTTAAAAAAAATTTCGTTTTTAGGAATAGAGTTATACTGATGAGACATGTCGCATTTCTGATAAAAATCACGCTTTTTGCTACCCTTGCATTCATTTTGCCTTCCCATGCGAATGATGTTGAGGACTTTCTTAAAACGATTGAGCAAACAGCAGACAAAAATGGCATCAACTTCACCTATGTACTTGAAAACAGTACCGATGACGGGGATGCGATCATAAATGACCTGCGATTAATAGATAGCAAGAACAAAAGCACGATAGCAATTGATAAGCTACTGGTTAGCAAAGCAGTTAAGATCGGTGAAAATGGCTTTAGTTTTGAGGGGCTAGTCGCCAATTCTCTCTCTGTTAAGATTAAAGATGGTGAGGCTGATGAAACAAAACTGGCAATGGAAAACTTAAGTTTCTCCAATGTCGAATATCCAGACCTTAGCGAACGACCACATCTATTCTGGCCAGTTAACATAAATGCTGCTGAGATAAAAAATCTTAAAGCTGATGTGAAAAGTAAGGGAGATAATGTTGCCTTTAACTTACCGTCAGTTTCTTTAGCAGAATTGAAACACAATGGCGGAGAAGCATTTTCAATTAGCAATTTTGTTACAAGCCCAATGAGTGGCGACTTTACCGGAGAAAAGGGTGCAAGTTTTACTTTTTCCTTTGAAGGAATTACTTTAACTGACGCTAAGTATCTAGGCGAACTTGCCGGGCGAATTGGTATATTGAATGTTAGCGCTCTTGCTGCTGCCGGTGTTACGCCTGAAAAGGAAACTGTGCAATTTGATTTTGCAGGCTTCAAATCTCAAAACATTTACCTACCGGGCACGAATGAAGATCGCCCATTTGTTTCACCAGACCCGATCACTGTAAATGTCGGAGCTCTGAAACTGGCGCTTGCTGGCAATAATGTAATGGGATGGGATGGCGCAGACGGAAGTAGTGTTTTTGATCCATCAACAAAAATTCTAGAAACAATTGGTGGTTGGAAAAACCTCTTTATCGATCTTTCAAAAATTCCGATGAATGCAGAGCAGAAAATAAATCTGCAACCAATGTTTGATCTGGGCTATGAAAAATTATCAATGGACATGGACTATAGCGGCATTTGGAATATTGAAACCGGTCTTGTTGATATTTCAAAATTCGGTTTTGCAATGAAAGATGCGTTTGTATTCGATATGAACATTAATTTTTCCGGTTATACTGAAGCGCTTGCAAGACAGATTAGAAACCTCAGCAATCAGTTACAATTTGCTAATGATCCAAAACAACAACAAGCTATGGGCCTTCAGATGTTTGCGCTCATGAGCGGCCTTACGATCAATGAAATGAGCATCGAACTGGAAGACCGCTCGCTGCTAAACAAAGTAATAGAGTATCAAGCAGGCAAGCAAAATCAGGATGCGGAACAACTGCGCGGCATCGCGGGACCCATGGTTGGCATATTACTTGCGCCGTTCAAAATACCAGAATTTGCAAATAATCTTTCAGGTGCATTATCCACATTCATGCAAGGCAACAAGTCAATAACACTAGCTCTTAAACCTTCGCCGCCAGCCGGTGTCGCTGAAATTGTTGCTTTATCATCTGGAATAAATACGGGCCGCACAACTCCAGCGGAAATCATTGAACGGTTCAACGTGACAGTTGAAGCCGAGTAGAAATCTGCGAGTCTTTTGAATCGCTTGTGTGAACTACCTCATTTGACCTCTCAACAGGTTTTGCCATAGACTAATCAAAAGTGGAGGTACTCATGAAGTTTGATTATGTCATTGTAGGCGGTGGCTCTGCGGGCTCCACACTAGCTGCTCGCTTAAGTGAAGACCCCAATAATTCTGTTTGTCTTTTGGAGGCTGGCGGCGACGGAAATCATCTTCTCATCCGAGCGCCCGCAGGCGTAGTTGGCCTACTGCCCGGCCATGGCAAGATTTCAAACTGGGCATTTAATACGGTTCCCCAACAAGGCCTTAACGGACGCAAAGGCTATCAACCTCGCGGGCGGGCACTAGGCGGATCAAGTGCCATCAACGCAATGCTGTATGTGCGCGGCCACCAAGCTGACTATGATGAATGGGCAGAGCTTGGCTGCGATGGCTGGAGTTGGGATGAATGCCTACCCTATTTCCTGAAATCAGAAGGCAATGAAAATATCGGCAGTGAACTGCATGGTAATGATGGACCCTTGCAAGTTTCCAATCAGAAAACACCGCGGCCTATAAGTCACGCATTTGTGGAAGCAGCAACCCAATTGCAGCATCGCGAAGTGGAAGACTTCAACACAGGTAACAATGAAGGTGTTGGACTTTATCAGGTTACGCAATTTCATAATAAAGAGAAAAATGGTGAACGTTGCTCTGCGGCAGCGGCCTATCTTTTCTCCGTGATGGACCGTCCGAACCTGACCGTTATTACACACGCCCATGCAACGCAGATCACCTTTGATGACAAGCGAGCAACGGGCATTAAATATCGCCAGAAACGCAAGGAACAATATGTCGAGGCGGCCAAAGAAGTGATCTTGTGCGGTGGTGCGTTTAACAGCCCTCAACTGCTGCAACTCTCCGGCGTTGGACGACCGGATGATATTCAACCGCATGGCATTGAAATGGTGCACGAGTTGGAAGGTGTCGGGCAGAACTTGCAAGACCATCTGGATTTCATCCTTGCTAATAAATCCAAAGACACGGATAATTTCGGCATCGGCTTGCGCGGAACCATTAATCTCACCAAGCATATTTTAAATTGGCGCAAGACTGGTGAAGGCATGGTGGCAACCCCCTTTGCTGAAGCAGGCGCGTTCCTTAAAACCGCCCCGTCACTTGACCGCCCGGACATTCAACTTCATTTCGTAATCTCTATTGTGGATGACCATGCAAAGAAACTGCATCTGGGCTATGGGTATTCGCTCCACGTATGTGCATTACACCCCTATTCACGCGGGGAAGTAACATTGCAAAGCGGTGATCCGATAGCGGCACCTGCGATTGACCCTAAATTCCTGTCAGACGAACGCGATCTTGAAACGCTCATCAAAGGCGCGAAGATGAGCCGTGACATTCTCGAAACCCCGCCTATGCTTAAATATAAACACAAAGAGCTATTCGGCATAACAGACAATATGAGCAACGCGGAATGGGAAACGCATATCCGTGCGCGGGCTGATACGATCTATCATCCAGTTGGCACATGTAAAATGGGTACGGATGATATGGCCGTGGTTGATCCGCAATTGCGCGTTCACGGTCTTGAAGGCTTACGCGTGGTCGATGCATCCATTATGCCGAGGCTTATCGGCGGCAATACAAATGCACCGACGATCATGATTGCTGAACGTGCGGCAGATATGATTAAAGGAGCAGCTGCTTAGTTTTATTTCAGCATCAATAAAACCCTTTCTAAATTAAAAACGCGCGCAAGCCATCACGCGTCAGCTTGGCTGCCGTGTTTTGATTTAACACTTACAAAC
>CAZXZQ010000278.1:0-3777 GCA_964645215.1 uncultured Rhizobiaceae bacterium
GAAGTCCATTGTTTTTAAGTGCGGACATCAATCGCGATACGCCGATGGAAAATCCGGTTGCCGGAACCGGCTGGCCCATAAAGCGGGAAACAAGCCCATCATATCGCCCACCGCCACCAACGGAGCCAAAGACAACCTCTTTGCCTTTTTCATTTTTTACTTTGAACGTAAGTTCGGCTTCGAAGACTGGGCCAGTGTAATATTCAAGACCACGCACGCAGCTTGTATCGATTAGAATTTGATCATCATTATATCCTGCTGAGCTGAATAAATTTAACATTGCAGAAAGCTCGCTCATTCCTTTTTCATAGGTGTCATTATCTGGGTCAGGATATGATGGCTCTGTCAAAGTTGCAAAACCATGCCCATTTGGGTTTGGTAAAAGTTTCGTCGTGATCAAACCAATAACTTTTTCAGTTTTACTTGCACTAAGTCCAATCCCCTCAGTCCTATCCCCACTATCATCAGTACGACCTTCGCCAAGCAGTTCGCGAACGCCTTCAACGCCAAGACGATCTAGCTTATCAATCGCGCGTAACACATTCAGCCGCTTCTCGGCATTTTCATCGCCGCCTAGGCCAATCGCCTCCATCACGCCATCAAGCACTTTGCGGTTGTTGACACGGATGACGTAATCACCGCGCTTGATACCAAGCGCTTCCATCACGTCTGCCATCATCATGCACATTTCAGCATCCGCCTGAACACCTGGTGCGCCGACTGTATCCGCATCAAACTGCATAAACTGGCGGAAGCGACCTGGGCCTGGCTTTTCATTGCGGAACACCCAGCCGGAGCGATACGTTCGATAGGGAAGTTGAATGTCGTTGTAATTTTCTGCCACGTGGCGGGCGAGTGGCGCAGTTAAATCATAACGCAGGCTCATCCACTGATCGTCATCATCGGTGAGTGAAAACACACCTTCATTAGGTCGGTCCGAGTCCGGTAAAAACTTGCCCAGACAATCGGTATATTCGAACATTGGCGTTTCAACAGGGTCGAAGCCATAGCGTTCATAGACTTGAGAAATCTTCGCCGTCATTTCGTTGGTGGCACGAATGTCATCGCTTGTACGATCAACGAAACCACGCGGTAAACGTGCTTTGAGCTTTTGAGGTTTTTTGTTCTTTTTGGCCATTTTGGTTCTGCTTTTCAAAAGGGATTTACGAGTTTTATATGACAGTATGAAGAAGTATTTTGGGCTTAATCCTGAAAGTCATTCAGCAACAGATATTGCCTTACCGGATCAAGCGCCGATATGTCGATGGGCATGGTGATGGCCCTGATGTGAAAAGCTCTTTAAAAACATGCGCACTCATTAGCGCTGTTTGCGTTCAATGACAAGGTTTGTGTTGAACCGTTTCAACCAAACCCTTGCAGTAATTATTTTTTATAGTTATATTAAATATTGTGTGGGAAATATAAAATGAACTATGTGTGGGATAAAAGGAAGAGTCTGACAAATCAGGCCAAGCATGGGTTTGGATTTGAAATAGTTCTCGATTTTGATTGGGATTTAGCCCTAGGTGTCGATATTCAGATTGTAGATAGTGAAGTCAGAGAGTTGTGGATTGGCCCCATTGAGTTGGAAATTTTCACTGTTGTAATAACTGAACGTGACGATCAAATTCGAATTATTTCTTTAAGGCTTGCAACCAATTTTGAAAAAGTGGAATGGCGAAATGAATTCCAATAATAAAAAACTTGAAAAATTGCTAAGGAGCATAAAATCAAACACAGAAGAAGAAGAGCGTGATATTCAATCTCAAATTGTGGAAGATGATGACACGTGGGAATTTTCAGGTGCGGCGCGACAACGCGGGAGACCTAAGGGTAGAACCAAGCAACAAGTAACTGTCAGTCTAGATATTGATTTAATAGAAGCACTTAGTAAGCCCGAAAAGAAAGGGTGGCAAACTCGCCTCAATGCTGCGGCAAGAGCTGGGTTAGGATTATATACTAAGGCCTAATAAATTCAGCCCGAAGTTTCTCAATGCGCTCATACGCGTGGCAGCCTACAATATGGTCATTCACCATACCCATCGCCTGCATGAAGGCATAGGCAGTTGTTGGACCAACGAAACTCCAGCCTCGCTTTTTAAGATCTTTAGAAATTGTAGTTGAAACATCCGTCGTGGCCGGCACGTCTGCACGTGAGGTTATTGGGGCACGGTTCTTTGGTTCATAGCTCCAAAAATATTTGGCAAGTGAGCCTTGCTCTTCAATCAGTTCCAATGCTCGGTTTGCATTGTTAACGGTGGATTTGATTTTGCCGCGATGGCGTATGATACCTGCGTCCAATACGAGGCGTTCAATGTCCGCTTCACCCATGCTTGCAACTTTTTTAATATCAAATCCATGAAAGGCCTTACGGAAGTTTTCACGCTTGGATAAAATTGTGTACCACGAAAGGCCAGACTGAAATCCTTCCAAGCAGATTTTCTCAAAAAGCCGCGTATCATCTTTAACCGGATTGCCCCACTCATTGTCATGGTAATCTATATAATCTGCTTGTGGTCCGGCCCAAAAGCAACGCGTGATACCATCCTCACCAGTGATAAGGTCTTGCTTGTCTGCCATTCAATAAATCCTTTTTAAGTCTTCTGCACGATGGTATTCAAATGAAAGGTGAATCGCAATTCTTTTGAGGTCTGAGTTGAACTTTATTAGAAAATACATGCTGGCAGTCTTATGGCTCTATTTGAGTATTCTGCCTGCTGCCGCATTTTCAGAAGCTGAACTGATCAGAGGCTTTAATCTAACCGTCTTTAACTCTGAACTTTCGAACGGTATTTTTAATAATGCATATGTTAAAAAATTCAGCGGAGAGGTGCGGTTCAAAGTTCATAATAAATCAAAGATTGATAGAACTGCAAAAGTCAGGGGCTTCATACGCCGCATTAATACTGAGATTGCAGGCTTGGATGCACGGCTAGCACATAGTTCAAACCGGTCGAACTTTCATATTTATATTGTAGACCGCGCAGACTATGTAAAAACAGCCAGAGCGGTTTTGTTTAATGGGCGACAACGCAGCGTTCCTGGGAAATGCATTGTCCGATCAAAATTCACACGAAGCGGGATTCTTCGCTCTGACGCAATCATCGTATCAGATACCGGCGATGCGCTCTTCAGGCGGTGTTTGGTGGAAGAAGTTTTGCAAGGCCTGGGTCCGCTTAATGATCATGATTCTCTCAGTAAAAGCGTTTTCAATGACACATCCAAACATACTGAGTTTACTTCATTTGATAGAGCACTTCTAAACATCCTCTATGACAGGAGAATTAGGAATGGCGCTTCTGTAACAAAGGTCAATCAGATATTGCCGACCATCGTGAGAGACGTGAAAGCCAGATTACCGCATTAGTAATTTGTTAATTCTCTTTGCAAAGCAATTGTTCACCAAGAAAAGATCAAATTGTAACTTTCAGTTAAATGTGAACCCGAAGAACCCTATTTTCGTGTATAGTCCAAAAATCGGGTTGGGGAGTACTAGCCCAATTTAGTAGACGATTTTTGTAGAGAGTACGTCATGAAAAAAAATACATTATTGCTGCTCGGCGCAGCATTGTTAGTGAGTCCAGTGATTGGTGCACAAGCAGAAGGCCGGTATTCAACACCACAATCAGTTCAACTTTCGCCAGACCTTGCTTCGCCTTGGATTTTGCAATTAAAGCGAAATCAACCACAAGCCAAAAAGCAAAGAGCGACAATCGGGGTTGCTAAGCGCCGTCCTGCAAAACCAAATTATGCGGTTACAGCGACACATAAGCGCGA
>CAZXZQ010000279.1:0-3776 GCA_964645215.1 uncultured Rhizobiaceae bacterium
ATGTAGAATTACCAACCTTGCATTAACGCAGGTCATTTTGGGCACCAAGCACCAAGTCGATCCAGAGACCAACTGTATCATATTCAACTTTCGGGTATATTCTTGCCATAACATCGGTGAGAAAATTTCCAACCCACGGTGCAACTAATGCAGCGCGATTTTTATCATGCTTGGAAATTCGAAACCATGGGAATTTGTCGTTGAACCAATCAATTAAAAATAATGTTCTAGTACGGAATGATTTTGGGACCGTTAGCTTATAACTGTTTCCGGGTATCGTGGACAGTTTAACCCTTGATATCCTACGGGTTATTTCAGCAAGCGCCTGAAGTGCTTCAAGTGTTTCATTATCAATGAGCTGAGGATAATACCCATCTTGATTAAAACATCTCATTGCAATGTCTAATTCATGGATTTGTCCCCTAATAATATTGCGTAAAGTACCGTCAGGGTCTGCAATATCCGCTTTTATGCTGAAATATCTCCCCTGTCCCGGTGTCGCTAATACAGCACGGCTTGTTTGAGCATATGCTTGTTGTAAAGGACCATTACGCCAATCCACTCCTTGATATTTTTTGAAAATAATACTGTGCCGCTCACCCTTCTTGGCTTGGAAGTTTCCGTTTTTACGCTTCAGGTCAGGAGCCGTAAAGTTTTGCCACGCTGCGTCAAAGATATCAGCGGCTGTATCCCACGGGATAGAATGCGAGGTCATATAGTCACGACGGAAACCATGGGGGATTTCTAACATGCCAGTTTTTGTTACAGTAACGGTACGTTCCCATTCAGGCGCGGAAAACCGCTCATTCTGTAATTCTGCAAGCAATTTTTCCAACTCTTTTTCAGCGAATGCGTAAAATTCGTCGATATCTCTTAAGTCATCGATCAATATCCAGATTAATTCAGTATGGAAATACTCACTCGGGGTTAGCTCCCTGTGATCCAAATTATTACCGAATAAAATATTTTCTAGGCTTGTGGACGTCTTTGATAGTTGCCCATCATTATAATCATAGATTGCCCACAACTCAGCTCTGGTACAAGCAGCTACAGGACCAGTAATTTCACGCAACGCCATCAAGGGCATGAAGCGTAGATCAATTAAGCTGGTAACAGGTTCTGGTTCGGCTGGTTTTGGAACTGGCTTAACTGATTTAACGCTAGCAGACTCCAACTTTCCACGCAGGATATTGGCTTCTCGTTTTGCAAGCACCGCCTCGCGCATTACAGGATCAGACAGCCATGCCGTAAGTCCATCTTGGGCAATCTTGGATTCGAAATTTAGGGACATTTTGAAACACTCACGCAACTAACAACGTGAAAAGTGTCTCAAAATAATATGGTTAATTGAAGGGGTATCGGGTCAGAAAAATTCAGGTTTCAGAAACCGTAAAAAATAACGGTTCGCATAACGGTTCGAAAAATCAACAGGCACGGTTCGTTTATATAAAATCTTTTATTTTCAATAGCTTAAATGGCGACTCCGGTAGGATTCGAACCTACGACCGTCGGCTTAGAAGTCTAAAATCAATTGGATCATAGATAGTCATAACTTCAGTTTTGCTGATTTGATGCGCTTTGGTGAGCATAGGTGTTCACAGAAAACACAAATATTCCACATATGTTCCTATTTTACGTGTGAAAAGCGTGTGAAGCCCATCAATCTTTCAGTCAAAACGATATGATGCATTTTGCAATTGCATACATTGCAAAATGCATTGGTTACACCACGCATTTAAGACAATGTTAAATCGAAACAAGTAAAGTCATGTGAGTAAGTGCATATTTTTGTTGCATATTTCGCAATTTGCAAATCTTCGGTATCACATGGCACGCAAAATGAACCATCCCACAACTATAGAGTTGAGGGAACTTATGACGACTACAAATAACAAAGAAGTATCAGTAGATCGCGCTTTGCACGCTAAACTTTATCGCTCAGGGGTAAACGAGGCTCGAAGTGAACTCGATCATCTCATCGGGCTTGCAGCCTTTTGTACCTCAGCTCCATGCGCGGTCATCACACTTTTCGATGGAGAGCAATTAGATATCACAGCTCATTATGGCGAAAACCGGCCAGACATCGATCACCTCAAAACAATTTGTCATCGGATTATTGATACTAGAAAAGGGCTTGTCAGTAACAAAACCAATCAAGATTGTGAAATTTTCTCGTCACAAAATTCAAATCACCAATTTTACCTAATCGCCGGCGTCCCAATTTACGCAGCAAATCACTGTATCGTTGGTGCTGTTTTGGTTTTTGACCACACATCGCGGCCTGAACGTCGTTCAACGACAATGGAAACATTGGCCTCGATTGCAGCCCTAACGAGCGATACGATGAGCAAAAAAAGCCTCACACAAAAAGGTGAAACTGCGTTTGCGATTTTACAAAAAGCACAGAAACTAAGCCGAATTGCACATTTTATCTTTGACCCTCAGACTCTGAAAACCGTCAATGTCTCTAAATCTTTAGGGGATTTCTATGATGGTAACAGTGCAACGGAACGAAATCTTGAATTTTCTAAATTCGTACAACGCCTTCATCCAGATGACTCAGAGGCAACCAAGCAGAAAATTCAACAACACTTAGCTTGTAATAAACCGCTGGATATAAAATTTCGTGTTTCTTCATCAAAAGGTACTCATAGGAATATTTGGCTCAATGCCGAACCAATCGGGAAAAATAATAATAACAACGACCTTTGGATTGGTATTATGCAAGACATCACCGATCAGGTTCGTAAAGAAAAAGAATTGGAAGAAAACATTGCATTCCGTAAAGCTGCGACAGACACTGCACTAGATTGCGTTATCACTATAGATGCAAACTCTATAATCAAAGCATTTAATCCTGCTGCAGAAGATATTTTTGAATTTTCTAAAGAAGATATAATTGGCACCCCACTCGCGGACGCAATTATCCCTGAAGAACTTCGCAATGCTCACAAAACCGGTATGAAACGCTATCTTGAAACCGGTGAGCATAATGTTTTAGGAAAACGCATTGAAGTAGAGGCTGTAACGAAATCTGGAAAAAGATTACCGATTGAACTGGCAATTACACCATTTGAAGTAAATGGTGAAAAATTTTTTACTGCCTATTTACGCGACATTTCAGAGCGCAAAGCAGCGGAGACAGAAATTCAAGAATCGACTGTGAGCCTTAACCACGCGAAAGAAGAAGCCGAGGCTGCAAATGCCGCAAAATCTGACTTTCTGGCAACGATCAGTCATGAAATCAGAACCCCTCTAAATGGAATTATAGGCGGCCTCAGCTTGATAAAAGAAGATTTGGAGCGAACCGATCATCGCAGTCATGCGGAAGTCGCTTACAACTCAGCCGAAGCTTTGTTAGTATTGATTAATGATATTCTTGACTTATCGAAAGCCGAAGCTGGGAAACTCGAAATAGAAAACTCAGACTTCAATATTAAAGAATGCGTAGAAACCGCAGCAGAACTATTCCGCATCAATGCTGAGGAAAAAAATCTTCAATACTCTATAGAAATACCAGACACAATTGATCCCTGGCGGGTAGGCGATTCTGGCCGTATCCGACAAGTTCTGCTCAACCTGATTTCTAATGCCGTCAAATTTACTGACGACGGAAAGATCTGTATAGGCTTAAAAAGCCTTGACAATAACCAAATTGCGATCAGCGTTAAAGATACAGGAATTGGAATTCCGACTAATCATCAAGACAAATTATTCAATAATTTCCAGCAGGTTGATGCATCATACAAACGCCGTTTCTCTGGAAGTGGCCTCGG
>CAZXZQ010000280.1:0-3763 GCA_964645215.1 uncultured Rhizobiaceae bacterium
ATCCAAACCAGCCAAACGCAAAATCGCTATCGCCATGTTCATCGAGATGATCTAACCGCTCTTTCGCTTCCTCTAAAGTAGGTCGATGCCCCTCTTCTACCCACCACATAACAAAGTGATGGCTGCCAATATCTTTAAACCATTCTGCCTTACGATTATAGAACTGTTTGTGAATCGTATTCCAAACGAAATGCTCTAAATCTTCAGGCGTTTCCCAAACGGTCAGGTTCGCAGCTGCATCCGGCCAAGGCGTTGGCATGTCCATTGCGTGGCCTGATTCATCTTTGTGAATCCAAACAAAACCAGGCATTGTCGCTCCAAGCGCATTAACGCGCTCAAGATTATCCATGAAACCCACAAAGCGCGGATCGTCATTGGTATATTTGGGCCGGCCTATGTTGAGTTCAGCAAGGTGCATAAATTATTCCGCAGCAGCCAGATGTTTATCGCTCACCGTACCATCTTTGTCTGAACGTGCAGAATAGCTATCAATACGCGCTTCGATTTCTGGACGGAAGTGCGTGATCAAACCCTGGATTGGCCAAGCCGCCGCATCCCCCAATGCGCAGATCGTGTGACCTTCAACTTGTTTGGTCACTTCAAGCAACATGTCGATTTCTTTTTTCTGCGCTTTGCCTTCAGCCATGCGCGTTAGCACACGCCACATCCAGCCCGTACCTTCACGGCAAGGCGTACATTGGCCACAGGATTCGTGCTTATAGAAATATGCCAAACGTGCGATGGCGCGAATGATATCAGTCTCTTTGTTCATCACGATTACAGCCGCGGTACCAAGGCCAGACTTAAGTGCTGAAAGACTGTCGAAATCCATTTTACAGTCGATCATCTGATCAGCAGGCACACAGCGCACGGATGAACCGCCCGGAATAACCGCTAGCAGATTGTCCCACCCGCCGATAATGCCACCACAATGGCGCTCGATCAGCTCCTTAAACGGCATGGACATTTCTTCTTCAAACGTACATGGTTTTTCAACATGGCCGGACACACAGAATAGCTTCGTGCCCTTATTATTTTCAGCGCCAAAAGACGAGAACCAATCCGCTCCGCGACGCAGAATGGTTGGCACAACAGCAACGGATTCCACATTATTCACAGTCGTTGGGCAACCATATAGACCGACATTCGCTGGGAATGGTGGTTTCAAGCGCGGCTGGCCTTTTTTACCTTCAAGTGATTCAAGCAATGCTGTCTCTTCACCACAAATATAGGCGCCTGCCCCATGGTGAAGATACAGATCAAAATCCCAACCATGTTTATTATTCTTGCCCAAAAGGCCTGCATCATAACATTCATCAATCGCAGCCTGCAGCGCTTCGCGTTCGCGAATGTATTCACCGCGGATATAGATGTAACAGGCATTTGCATTCATCGCGAAAGACGCAATCAAACAGCCTTCAATTAATGTATGCGGATCGTGACGCATAATATCGCGGTCTTTACATGTGCCCGGCTCAGACTCATCCGCATTGATTACTAGGTAAGACGGACGCCCATCTGAACGTTCAGGCTTTGGCATGAATGACCATTTAAGACCAGTTGGGAAACCCGCACCACCACGACCACGAAGGCCAGATGCTTTCACCTCATTAATGATCCAGTCTGCACCATTATCAATGAACTTCTTTGTACCAGACCAATGGCCACGTTTCATGGCACCTTTTAGCGACTTGTCATACGTGCCGTAGATGTTTGTAAAAATTCTATCTTTATCTTGTAATGCCATCTTAATTACCTAGGCGCCTTTCCGGCAGCCAATGCCTTAGCTTGTTTAATCCAGTCATCGCGTTCAATGCGGCCCTTGAACGAAAGCTCATCATCTACAATTGCAACGTCGGCTTTTTTCCAGCTTGCGATTTGATGGAAATGCCAAAATCCTAGTTTGTTTAGCGTACCTTCGAGTTTTGGCCCTACGCCTGAAATGAGTTTCAGATCATCCGCTTTGCCTTTGGCTTTTTTCAAGCGAACTGGACCAGCCGCTTTAACTGGTTTTGCAGGAGCAGCTTTTTTGGGTGCGGCTTTTTTTGACGTCGCTTTTTTTGCTGCGGGCTTTTTGGCAGACGCTTTCGCTTTTACAGCGAGAGGTTCGCTGGTTAGCGTTACCGGTCCGCCAATAGGTGCCGAGTAAATACGGTCGATCTGTGTGCCAGCAGGAACGCTATCGCCCTTGCCCGCTTCAAATGCATCGATGATTTCTTCAAGGCGTGTTGGTGTTAAATCCTCATAGGTATCTTTAAAAATCATAACCATTGGTGCGTTCACACATGCGCCCTGACACTCAACTTCTTCCCAAGAAAGTGTACCATCTGCATTGGTATCAAACTGATTGGCGTTGATTTTGCTCTTACAGACTTTCATTAATTCTTCTGAACCACGCAACATGCATGGTGTCGTGCCACAAACCTGAATGTGGGCTTTTGTACCGACAGGCTGAAGCATGAATTGGGTGTAGAATGTCGCCACTTCCAACACGCGGATATATGGCATTTCCAGCATTTCAGCGACATGTTCAATGGATGCTTTTGTCACCCAACCATCTTGCTCTTGTGCAATCATCAACAATGGAATAACTGCAGACGCTTTACGGTCTTTTGGGTATTTCTTGATCCAGCCTTTTACAACAGCTTTATTTCCGCCCTTAAAAGCGAAATCTGACGGTTGTAATGCATCTTCTGCAAGACGGCGATTTGACATTCTTTAACTCTCAGTGAATTGGGTTAGAAAACAGGCGGAATTGTCCTGATCCAAAGGAGATGTTCCTCTGAACTCATAGGTTCCGCCAGCTATAATTAGATTTTTGACAAGTGATACGGACGGTTCTGTTACTTTTTGACATTGATTAATGCCCGCAACCGCTTCCGCAATAAATTTTGTTGTAACTTGACGGCCTCTGAATTTTTCGCCTTCGTCCAATCCGCCAAGTGTTTCAGGCGCAAAGAAGCGGCCAAATAAAATTCGGTTATCAATCACATGCCCGCAGCGTGCTTGGTTTTCTACGCGACACATAAGTTTTGTAACAGCATTTGCCTCAACTGCTTTTTCTTCTTGCGTCAACGCAAATGGCCCGACATCTCTCGATGAACAGGCAACAAGCAATAATGCTACTAGTATCGGAAATGTGGTTTTCTTCACCGGTCCACTTCCCCAAACACAATATCAAGTGAACCAAGAATTGCCGAAACATCTGCCAACAAGTGACCGCGGCACATAAAGTCCATAGCCTGCAAGTGTGCATAGCCTGGTGCGCGCAACTTACAACGGTAAGGTTTGTTTGTACCATCGGATACGAGATAAACACCAAACTCACCCTTAGGCGCTTCAACTGCACAGTAAACTTCACCGGCGGGTACAGAATAACCTTCTGTATAAAGCTTGAAATGGTGGATCAGCGCTTCCATTGAACGCTTCATGTCATCACGCTTTGGCGGAACAACTTTGCCATCCGTTGATGAAACCGGGCCACGGCCCGCAGGCTCACGCATTTTAGCGATACATTGCTGCATGATGCAAACAGACTGACGCATCTCTTCCATACGGATAAGGTAGCGATCGTAATTGTCGTTGTTCTTGCCGATAGGAATATCAAATTCCAACTCGTCATAACATTCATAAGGCTGATTGCGGCGCAAGTCCCAAGCGGCGCCAGAGCCACGCACCATCACACCTGAGAAACCCCATGCCCATGCGTCATCCAGATCGATAATGCCGATATCAACGTTACGCTGCTTGAAAATACGGTTTG
>CAZXZQ010000281.1:0-3742 GCA_964645215.1 uncultured Rhizobiaceae bacterium
AGCTAGCGTCTAGCACAGTAAAATTTAAAAAATAGAATATTAAAAGCGCCGTTTTGATCTCCGGCGCTTTTTTTATAGGTTTTAGAGCTATGCATTTTTTGCATGCCTACTATTCAGGATTGGGACTCCAAATTACTGATAATGAGTATTATATGATTATCAGCAGCAGCAATGCTGACCCTAAGAAACCAGGTTATCCTCCTCCCAATCTGGTTTCAAGACTGGCACCCCCTCCTTAGCCAGTCACATAAATAGTGCTCGTCGGATCTCCTCCTCCCCCGACGGGCATTATTATTTTCAAGCCGTAAGAAAATTAAAGTTTGTAATAAAAAAGGCCGCTTCTTTAGAAGCGACCTTCGCGATTTTTTATTCCGAAAAAATCTTTAAATGACAGGTGAAACTTTTAGTGAAGGCTGCTCCAACGTAAAGTTTATCCCACCGGATTCCTCCAGAAATCTTAAATCACTCGACATTAGACACCTCCTTTCGATTTGTTAGACACACATAGAAGGTGGGACGAAAAGTGATTCTCGTCAATAGGGTTTATTTTTTATTCTGCCTATTCTCAATTAAATCATCCACCACAGCTGGTTCTGCAAGCGTTGATGTGTCTCCAAGATTTGAGAAGTCATCTTCTGCAATTTTACGCAAGATGCGACGCATGATTTTGCCAGAGCGTGTTTTTGGAAGACCTGGCGCCCACTGGATTGCGTCTGGTGAAGCAATTGGTCCTATCTCTGATCTCACATGGTTACGCAGCTCAGTACGCAATTCGTCTGTTGCTTCCACACCTGCCATCAGTGTTACGTAGCAGTAGATGCCTTGGCCTTTAATATCATGAGGGTAACCGACAACAGCCGATTCTGAAACCGCATCATGGGACACAAGTGCTGATTCTACTTCTGCCGTACCCATGCGGTGGCCGGAGACGTTGATCACGTCGTCAACGCGGCCAGTAATCCAATAATAGCCATCTTCGTCGCGCTTACAGCCGTCACCAGTAAAGTATTTACCTTTATAGGTGGAGAAGTAAGTCTGGACGAAACGCTCATGGTCGCCATAGACGGTACGCATTTGGCCAGGCCAAGAATCGGTGATGCAGAGATTGCCGTCGGTCGCACCTTCTAGCGGGTTGCCGTCATTATCAACAAGCTGTGGTTGAACGCCAAAGAATGGCAAGGTCGCTGAACCTGGTTTTAATGCAGTCGCGCCCGGTAGTGGTGTGATCATGTGTCCGCCGGTTTCTGTTTGCCACCATGTATCAACGATCGGGCAGCGTTGCTCGCCAACCACATTATAATACCATTCCCAAGCTTCCGGATTAATCGGCTCACCAACGGTTCCAAGAATGCGAAGTGATGAACGTGACGTTGATTTAACCGGATCATCGCCGCCTTGCATCAATGCGCGTATAGCAGTTGGTGCGGTGTAGAATTGGTTCACCTGATGTTTGTCACAGACTTCCCAGAAACGCGCATTTGTTGGATAGTTTGGAACACCTTCAAACATGAGTGTAACAGCGCCATTCGCAAGTGGGCCGTAGACGATGTATGAGTGGCCAGTTACCCAGCCCACATCTGCTGTACACCAGTAAATGTCACCTTCTTGATAGTCGAATGTGTATTGATGCGTCATCGATGCCCAGACGAGATAGCCGCCGGTTGTGTGGAGTACGCCTTTTGGCTGACCCGTAGAGCCGGATGTATAGAGGATGAAGAGCGGGTCTTCAGCATTCATCTCTTCTGGTGGGCAATCTGTGGATGCCGCGTCACATACATCGTGATACCAAACGTCCCGACCTTCTACCCAATTAATGTCCCCGCCGGTGCGTTTTACAACAATGATGCTTTTGACCGATTGGCCTTGCTGTTCAGCGATCTCGCAAGCTGCATCTGTGTTCGCTTTTAGCGGAATGGATTTGCCACCGCGCAAACCTTCATCTGCGGTGATAACAAAGTCTGATGTACAATCAACAATACGACCTGCAAGCGCGTCTGGTGAGAAGCCACCAAAGACAATGGAATGGACAGCACCAATACGCGCACAAGCGAGCATGGCGTAGGCTGCTTCCGGCACCATAGGCATATAAAGCGTAACGCGGTCACCCTTCTTGACACCTTCTGCTTTCATGGCATTGGAAAGGCGGCAGACTTGTTCATGCAATTCTTTATAAGTGATGTGCTTGTCGTCGGTGGGCTCATCACCTTCCCAGATGATTGCAGTTTGGTCTCCGCGTTTTTCCAAATGACGGTCTACGCAGTTAGCACAAACGTTTAGCGTGCCATCTTCATACCATTTGATGGAGACATCAGGATATTCAAAAGTGGTGTTTTTCACCTTCGTATAAGGCTTAATCCAGTCTAGACGTTTGCCTTCCTCGCCCCAAAAGGCGCCGGGGTCATTGACGCTTGCCTCATACATTTCTTTGTATTTGGCTTCATCTATATGCGCGTTCTTTGTAGCGTCTGCGATTACAGGATAAGTTTTTACAGCGTCAGACATAGTATCTCCTCTTATCACCCGATTGGAATATGGGGTGCTCTCCACTAAAATCATACTCTCTATAATCCCATCACATATGCGAGGTCTATTCAACCATTGGAGGGGTTTGTTAACCCTGATTCAAGAAAGTTAAAGGATTCTTGCCGAGTTAATTAAAATTTTAAGGGATTTCGTTGAAGCTTGAGCGCATGTTTAAGAGTTCCATTAGTAATGTGTAGGAATTTGAGATGAACCTCGCCTCTAAAAAATTATCGCTAATCGCTATTTGTTTACCATTGGCATTATCTGCCTGTGCAGGCGGCGGGTTTACTTCTTTTTTCACGCCAGCCAAAATCACTTGGAAAGATACGAGCTGGTGTACGCCCTTGCAATTGAAGGTCGCACTTACAAAAGTGGCAAAGCGATTTGGTCCGGTTACCGTTTATTCTACACATCGTTGGCCATTGGAGAATAAACGTAAGGGCGGAAAGAAAAAATCTTACCATCTTACATGCCGCGCGGTCGATTTTACTGTTAAGGGTGGCAACCCTTCCGATATCAAAAAATATCTAACATCAATGTGGGAAGTGGGCGGCTATAGCTATTACGCACACAAGAATTTCTACCATATTGATACTGGCCCGCGGCGGACATGGTAACTATCGCCCAAATGCCATTGCGATGCGGGCCTTGATGAGTTTGCCAAACAGCGAAAGTGGGAATTTCTTATACGTTGGCGCATTGTCAGGAAAAGGCAGTGATGACGTTCTAAATTGTGTTTGCGAGCGTATCTCTACCGGTGGTGTTTCGCTGATATAGCGATTGCGGAAGGTGGATTTCCAATGACCCATTGAGAATTTCACATAAAGTGCTGAATTGCAGCAAGATGCGACATAGCGTTTGGTCGGTGCTTTCTCCTTAAGTTTGTAGGATTTGATAAGTTTTTCGCCGGAAGTGATCGTGACGCGGTCATCGCGGAAGGTGAGATAGTTTGAACCGCCATCCTCATCCATTGCAGGCGGTGCATCTGGTAATGCTTCAAGCATTTTGCAGCCTGCCTGACAGTCATCGCAATAACAAACGCCTGCCAGAATGGGTTCGCCGAGTGTTTCGAAAGTTACCTTGCCGCATTCACAGCTTGCAGTTCGCTTTTCCATGGGCCTGCCTTGTGATTAATTCACGCGTCTAACAATAGTTTGTCTTTCATGAATTCATCAAGTGCTTCTTTCTGATCATTTGCTTCATCGCGCAACCAGGCCAG
>CAZXZQ010000282.1:0-3742 GCA_964645215.1 uncultured Rhizobiaceae bacterium
TTCTGCATTTCGTGAACCATCAAGCCAGAGGCCGATGAGCAGACAATTGCTTCTGCATCCAAATTGGGTTCAATCTCTGCGAAGGTCGCATGTTTGATCTCGATGCGCTCTGGTACATTTTCCTGAATGAACTGACAGCCTTTCACCGCCTCACCCGCACTGTCAAAAAACGCGAGTTCACCCTTGCGCCCATCCACTGCCAAGCCAAGCTCCATCAAAGTCGGCCACGCCTTTTCTACATAAGCTTCAACATCCTGCTTCACACTTGGTGAAGGGTCATAGACATTGACATCTTTACCAGCCGCCAAAAAGAGTGCCGTCCAACTTGCACCAATGACGCCCGCGCCAATTACCGCAGTCTTTTGAAAATCAGCCATTAGAACAATCCCGGATTAAGTGGGGACGCAGCAGTCATACCGCCATCCACTGTGTAACATTGGCCCGTTGCAAAACTTGATGCATCCGAGGCAAGCCAAACTGCCATCGCAGCTATATCTTCAGGCTTGCCGAACCGGCGCATTGCGTGGCGAGTGAGCGCATCTTCTTTTGCTTTTACAGGGTCATTTGCCAAATCAAAACCAGCCTCCAACATGCCTGTTTCTGTCCAGCCAGGGCAAATGGCATTGCAACGAATTTTCGGTCCGTGATCAACCGCAATTGATCGCGTCAACCCATGCACGAATGCCTTTGACGCATTGTAAAGCGCCATAGACGGGTCCGCGACCTTGCCTGAAATTGATCCGATATTGATAATTGCGCCACCATCATTCATCAACGGAATGAACGCGCGGCAGACATTGAAGACACCTCGTGCATTGGCACCCATCACCAAATCCCAATCTTCATCGGTAGACTCAGCAACCGTCTTTTCAACTTGAATGCCCGCATTATTGACGACGATATCGCAATTGCCCACAACTCCCGCCAGCGCTTCCACATCGTTTACATTCGCCACATCTGTTTGCTGCCAAGAAAATGCATCCGGCACATCATTAGGGCGCTCGCCACGCCCACAGATTGTGACGCTCGCACCTTCTCTCAAAAATGCTTCCGCAATGCCGCGCCCTATACCCTGCCGCCCACCAGTAACGAGAGCAATTTTTCCGTCCAACACACCCATTTTATCTCCTGTTGCGCTAGCGCGCTTCTCGGCTTTTATAAAGTTTAAAACTTCACCATGTCTCCGCCTTTGAGCGCCAACCGTTCCCGCGCTTCGTCCGGCGTTGCGACCGTCAGCCCCAAATTCTCGACAATCGTTCTGATTTTACGAACCTGCTCGGCATTCGATTTCGCAAGCTGCTTCGGCCCGATATAAAGTGAGTCTTCAAGACCCACACGCAAGTTTCCGCCAAGCATGGCAGATTGAGTTGCAAATGGCATTTGATGACGTCCGGCAGCAAGCACCGACCATTCGTAATTTTCCTCGCCAAAAAGCTTATTCGCAATCGTGTGCATATGCATCAGGTTATCGAGGTCCGCACCTACACCGCCCAAAATGCCAAATACCATCTGAATAAAGAACGGCGGCTTAATCATGCCCTTATCAACGAAATAAGCAAGATTATAGAGATGGCCCAAATCATAGCACTCGAATTCAAATCGCGTGCCATGGCCCTCGCCTAATTCTTTTAACGCATATTCAATCGTCGCAAACGTATTCGGAAAAATGAATTCCTTGGTCATTTCGAGAAAAGGCTTTTCCCAGTCATGTTTCCAAGTCGTATATTTATCCGCCATCGGGAAAATACCAAAGTTAAGCGACCCCATATTAAGCGATGCCATTTCAGGACTTGCCGTAGTCGCCGCAAGCAATCGCTCATCCATCGTCATGCCTAGGCCACCGCCCGTGGAGATGTTCACCACCGCATTGGTCGACTGTTTGATGACCGGCAAAAACTGCATGAAGGTTTCAGGTCTAGGATCGGGCTTTCCGGTTTCAGGATCACGCGCATGAAGGTGAATTACAGACGCGCCTGCCTCCGCCGCTTCAATCGAAGCCGTTGCAATTTCTGCGGGCGTAACTGGCAAATGCTCAGACATAGTAGGCGTGTGAATGCCGCCCGTGACGGCACATGTGATAATGACTGGTTTTGACATATTTCTCTCCCTGTCGGGGCTGCGCCCCTCCTCGCCTATTTATTTACTTCCCGCTACGGGCAAAGCCCTTGCGCGACTTTTGTTACAATTTCATCTGCTGAACTTGCGCAGACAAGCCACCGTCAATCACCCAAAGTTGCCCCGCCGCATAACGCGCTTCATCAGACGCAAGCCAATTAACAAGATTAGCGATATCGTTCGGCTTGCCATAAGTGCGCATTGGGTGCACATCGCGAACGGCCTGTTGCAGGCTTTCAATATCGCCGCCATCACCGCCGGAACCATCCCCCTCAAAGAAAGATTGCAGCATGGGCGTATCCACATAACCCGGGCAAATCGCATTAACACGAATGCCTTCCGGTCCGTGATCGCAGGCCATGGCTTTGGTGAGCGCATGCACCGCGCCCTTAGTCGCGCAATAGGCGGCCAAACCGGGGTCAGCAATATACCCATCATAAGAACCGAAATTGACAACTGATGCACCGTTCGAATTCTTCGCAGCTGATTTGCGCAATAAAGGCAAGGCGTACTTTGAAGTCAGGAACATGCCGGTGACATTGATCGCAAAAATCTTGTTCCACTGTTCAAGCGTGGTGTTCTCAATTGTCTCTTCAATCTCGATGCCAGCTGCATTCACAAGAATGTCTAGCTTGTCCCATTTGCTTTCGAGTTGTTTGAACGTATCAATCACGCCCGCTTCATTCGTCACATCGAATTTGACGAATTCACCCGCCCCACCATTGTCGGATAAGTCAGCAGCAATGACAGTCGCGCCCTCCTTCTCAAAGCGCTCACAAATCGCAGAACCAATGCCACCCGTACCGCCCGTAACAAATGCAGTTTTTCCTTCCAAAACGCCCATTAGCCAACGGCCTCCTTATATGCATCGAGAACCAATCCATGAAAGTGATGTACAGCATGTTCAGATTTACCGGAACCATCCGGGTCATGCACGATGCGACCCTGTTGGAAGGCTGGCGTGCTCATACCACGCTGCACACTCTCAACGAGATTAATGTCTTCCACCTGCAGCACTTCATCAAGATATTTAATCGCTTCTAACTCCGTTGCATCCGGCTCAGGTGTTTCTAAAAAGAAGTCGTATGTTTCATACGTCTTGTCCGGCCCTGCTGGAATGATGTTGAGCACAATCATCGAAGAACGACCGGGATAACGCATCAAGCATGTCGTTGGCCAAAGCCACCAAACCGCGTGGGTTTTTACGGTTGCATTAGAAACATCATAAGCGGCATTCGGTGAATTACCTGCGTCCGCCATATGGCTTGAGTAAATTCCATACGTCGTCACCTTATAGGTGTCCATGTCCACAAGCTCGCAAAAATCCTTATGCGCGGTTGGGCAATGATAACACTCAAGAAAATTATCGACGACATTCTTCCAGTTCGACTTAATCTCATAGGTCAATCTATGGCCAAAAGTGAGTTTATCAATATCCGGCGCCCAATGGCGAATTTCAGTTTCAAGATCGCCAGACTGCGCACTGAGCGAGGCCGCATCAGGATCGAGATTTACATAGATGAAACCACAAAACTCTTCGACCTGCACTTGGTCAAGGCAGATATCATCTAGCTTGAACTCTTCCAAATGCTCGGTGTGTGGCGCGCGCGCAAGCTGCCCATCAAGC
>CAZXZQ010000283.1:0-3693 GCA_964645215.1 uncultured Rhizobiaceae bacterium
GTTTTAGCCTCTGTTTTTGCAGCTGGCGTGGGTTCTGCAGGATTAGCAGGAGAAGTTGACGTCTTGAAAGTAGATGTGCGTGAAGCTGGCGACAATACCTTCCGCTTTTCAGTCACGGTTGAACATGCAGACGAAGGCTGGGACCATTATGCCGATGCCTGGGAAGTGGTTGGCGAAGATGGAACGATCTATGGTAAGCGCGTTCTGGCCCACCCGCATGTCGACGAGCAACCCTTTACGCGCTCCGGCATGGCAACCGTTCCTGATGGCGTGAAAACTGTCATCATCCGCGCCCATGACAGCGTTCACAAGCTTGGCGGCAAGGAGATGGTCGTAGCATTGCCGGGTAGGTAGGGTGTTTACGGTCGAAAAATGCTTTATGGCTGAAACAGAGGAAAAGGGGGCGCGTTTTATTGCGCACCTTTTACCTATTGAACAGTTTGACGCGAAGCTTGCGGAATTACGCGAGGTCCATCGAAAAGCGTCCCATCACGTAACAGCATTTCGGCAAATAAACGAATATGATCATATTAATGAGCTAGGCAAGGATGACGGCGAACCAGCGGGTACATCTGGCATGCCGGTTCTTAAAACACTGATTGGTGCGGAGCTTGTCAATATAGGCATGATCGTGACGCGCTATTTTGGTGGAACCAAGCTTGGTACCGGCGGTTTGGCACGTGCTTATTCTGGTGCATCAAATGCAGCAATTGATATGGCAATACTCGTTACTTGGGAGCGGATTATTACACACCGATTAAACTCAAGCTTTGCGCAGAGTTCGGAAATTGAACGACAAATATCTATTGCTGGTTTAAAGGTGCTCGACAGACAATTTTATGAAGATGGCGTTATTTTTGAGGTTGAAGGATTGCAAACAAATATTCAGCAATTTAAAGAGGCGCTAACCCGCTAAAACCGCTCTGACCCCATCAATCACAAATTGAACTGATAGAGCGGCTAGCAACACGCCCAAGAGCCGTGTCATGGTCATGCGGCCAGTCTGACCCAGATATTTATCAATCGCTTCTGCAGCCATGAAAGACAGCATACAAAGCAACAAGATGAAGATAATTACGCCGAATAGCACAAATTGCCATTCCCAAGCGCTATTCATTTCGCTTGAGAGGAGAATGGTTGCGGATATGGTGCCGGGGCCTGCGATGAGCGGCAGCGCAAGTGGAAAGATTGCGATATTAGCGATTTGATCATCGCTGATAGCCTTTTCAGAGGCTTCCTGTTTGCGTTCATTCCTGCCACCATAAATCATCTCAAAGGCGGTATAGAAAAGCAGCAGGCCACCAGCGATGCGGAATGCATGAATGGTAATGCCGAGCGTGTCTAGAATTGCTTGACCCGCCAGCAAAAAGAGCGTGATCAGGAAAAGCGCAATCACCACTGCGCGGCCAGCAACTGAATAACGTTGTTTGCGCGTCATGCCAGCCGTCAGGCCAAGGAAAATCGGCGCCAGACCAATCGGGTCAATGGTTACGAAAAGCGTGGCAAACGCGTTTATGATGGCATCAATTTCAAACATAATATTCCATTATCAGTGTAGATTTGTCATGGCCAGCACTATTATTTGAAATAAACTTGTGTGCGCTGATTAAGCCATTGAATTACAAGCGTTATTTATAGATTTTTAAATGCTGTTCATTTGGTCTGCAAAGGGGAATCGGGTACACTCTTATAAATATTATTTTAAGGTGACGATTCGTGTCTGACGAAGCAAATACTCCAACCGGTTCTGGCGACGACCCATCCGACATTAAGCCGATTTCCATTATAGAGGAAATGCAGCGCTCATACCTTGATTATGCGATGAGTGTGATTGTCAGTCGTGCACTGCCGGATGTGCGAGATGGCCTTAAGCCTGTGCATCGCCGCATTCTTTATTCCATGCATGAAAATGGTTATGACTGGAACAAACCGTATAAGAAATCAGCTCGCGTAGTCGGTGATGTAATCGGTAAATATCACCCGCATGGTGATACCGCGATTTATGATTCCATGGTGCGTATGGCACAGAACTGGTCACTGCGTTTGCCGTTGATTGATGGGCAAGGCAATTTCGGTTCGATCGATGGCGATAAAGCAGCTGCGATGCGGTATACCGAGTCTCGTCTTGCGAAGGCCGCGCATGAGCTTTTATCTGACATTGATAAAGACACGGTCAATTTTCAAGACAATTATGACAATTCTGAGCGCGAACCTACCGTTCTGCCTGCGCGTTTTCCAAATCTGCTTGTTAATGGCGGCGGCGGCATTGCTGTTGGTATGGCGACCAATATCCCGCCACACAATCTGGGCGAAGTGATTGACGGTTGTTTGCGGATGATTGAAAACCCGGCTGTAACATTGCCTGAGTTAATGGAAATTATTCCAGGGCCGGATTTCCCAACTGGCGCGCAGATTTTGGGTCGCAGTGGTATCAGATCAGCTTATGAAACTGGCCGCGGTTCTGTGCTTATGCGCTCTAAGGTGCATGAAGAAACCATCCGTGGTGAGCGTCAGGCTTTGGTTGTTACTGAAGTGCCATATCAGGTCAACAAGGCCTCAATGATTGAGAAAATGGCTGAGCTGGTTCGCGACAAGCGCGTTGAGGGCATCTCTGATATTCGTGATGAATCTGACCGTGATGGCTATCGTGTTGTGATTGAGCTTAAGCGCGATGCGGTGCCGGATGTCGTGTTGAACCAGCTTTATCGTTATACGCCGCTACAAACTTCATTTGGCTGTAACTTTGTAGCACTTAATGGCGGCAAGCCTGAGCAATTGAATTTGATCGACATGCTAAAAGCATTCGTCAATTTCCGCGAAGAGGTTGTGACACGCCGTACCAAGTTCTTACTCAACAAAGCGCGCATCCGGGCGCATGTTTTGGTTGGTCTGGCAATTGCTGTTGCCAATATTGACGAAGTGATTGCACTTATCCGTAAGGCACCTGATCCAGCAACGGCGCGTGCGCAATTGATGGAGCGTAATTGGCCTGCAAAAGATGTTGCTCCTCTGGTTGAGCTAATCGATGACCCACGCCATAAACTCAAAGAAGATGAAACTTATAATCTATCGGAAGAGCAGGCGCGTGCGATCCTTGATCTGCGTCTTCAACGTCTTACAGCGCTTGGGCGTGATGAGATTGGTGACGAGCTAAAATCCATTGCTGATGAGATTATTGATTATCTGGATATTCTATCATCGCGCGTCCGTGTGATGAAAATAATCTCTGACGAACTTATTGAAGTTAAAGAAGAATTTGCGACACCGCGCCGTACTGAGATTATGGATGGCGGTTTTGACATGGAAGATGAAGACCTCATCGCCCGTGAAGAAATGGTCGTCACCGTGAGCCATCATGGCTATATCAAACGCGTACCGCTGGACACTTATCGCGCGCAGCGTCGTGGTGGCAAGGGCCGTTCGGGCATGTCGACCAAGGACGAAGATTTCGTAACCCGCGTCTTTGTCGAGAACACCCATACGCCGATGCTCTTTTTCTCGACGCGTGGCATTGCCTATAAACTCAAAGTTTGGAAATTACCGCTTGCGCAACCGCAAGGACGCGGCAAGGCACTCATTAATATTCTGCCGCTAGAGCAGGGCGAGACGATTACCACCATTATGCCATTGCCGGAGGATGAGGAAAGTTGGGATAATCTCAACATCATGTTCGCGACCACGCAAGGCACGGTG
>CAZXZQ010000284.1:0-3687 GCA_964645215.1 uncultured Rhizobiaceae bacterium
ACCACATATCCAGGCCGCGATAAAATTCGCAATTTCTCGATTGTTGCCCATATCGATCATGGCAAATCGACCCTTGCGGACCGCTTGATTCAAGACACCGGCGGCCTTGCTGAACGCGATATGCAAGAGCAAGTTCTCGACAATATGGAGATCGAACGCGAGCGCGGCATCACCATTAAGGCACAAACCGTTCGTCTGCATTATCAAGCAAAAGATGGTGAAACTTATATCCTAAACCTGATCGACACACCTGGCCACGTGGACTTCGCCTATGAAGTGTCACGTTCGCTTTCGGCGTGTGAAGGGTCTTTGCTTGTTGTGGATGCTTCCCAAGGTGTGGAAGCGCAAACGCTAGCAAACGTATATCAGGCAATCGATAATGATCATGAGATTGTGCCTGTATTAAACAAGATTGATTTGCCTGCTGCCGAGCCTGACCGCATCAAGGAACAAATTGAAGAAGTTATTGGTCTTGATGCAACAGACGCGATTGAGGTTTCCGCAAAAACTGGACTTGGTATTGATGATGTACTTGAAGCAATTGTCACGAAACTCCCTGCTCCTGCAGATGGTGAAATAGACAAGCCATTAAAAGCACTCTTGGTGGATTCTTGGTATGATGCTTATCTCGGCGTCATCGTGCTAGTGCGTGTCATTGATGGCGAGATCAAAAAAGGCCAAACGATTAAAATGCTTGGCACAGACGCAAAATACCTGATTGACCGTGTTGGCATCATCACACCAAAGATGATCCCTATGGACAGTCTTGGTCCTGGTGAAATCGGTTTTATCACGGCTTCAATTAAAGAAGTTGCTGATACGCGCGTGGGTGACACAATCACCGAAGACAAGCGCCAAACCACTGATCCGCTACCGGGCTTTAAACCGGCCCAACCAGTTGTATTTTGCGGCCTCTTTCCAGTAGATGCAGCAGACTTTGAAGACCTGCGCAGTGCGATGGGTAAGTTACGCCTCAATGATGCGAGTTTCTCATTCGAAATGGAATCCTCTGCCGCTCTCGGATTTGGTTTCCGCTGTGGCTTTCTGGGTCTGCTTCATCTGGAGATTATCCAGGAGCGCCTTGAGCGTGAGTTTGACCTTGATCTTATCGCAACTGCACCAAGCGTGGTCTATGAACTTCAAATGAAGGCTGGAGAAACCATCTTCCTTCATAATCCAGCTGACATGCCTGAAGTGATGAGCATTGAAGAAATTTGCGAACCGTGGATTAATGCAACAATTCTAACGCCCGATGAATATTTAGGCGCTATTTTGAAGCTTTGCCAAGACCGGCGTGGCATCCAAAAAGAGCTTACTTACGTCGGCAAGCGCGCCATGCTGATCTATGATTTACCGCTCAATGAAGTCGTATTTGATTTCTATGACCGGCTTAAATCAATCTCACGCGGCTATGCGAGTTTTGATTATCAGATCAACGAAAATCGCGCAGGCGATCTTGTTAAAATGCAGGTGCTTGTAAACGAAGAGCCAGTTGACGCGCTTTCCATGCTCGTTCACCGCTCGCAAGCTGAGAAGCGCGGCCGTGTAATGTGTGAAAAGCTTAAAGAGCTCATTCCACGACATCTATTTAAAATTCCTATTCAGGCCGCGATTGGTGGCAAGGTAATCGCGCGCGAAACCTTATCAGCAATGCGCAAAGACGTTACGGCAAAATGTTATGGTGGTGACGCTTCACGTAAGCGCAAACTGCTGGATAAACAAAAAGCCGGTAAAAAGAAAATGCGTCAGTTTGGCCGCGTGGAAATTCCGCAGGAAGCATTTATACAAGCCCTTAAAATGGGCGATGAATAATCCACTTTATGCACTTACTTGTTTTTGGCAAAAAACAACGCTAAGACAAAGTCAAATCTGATTGCGTATGCATATACAGACCCACTTTCATAACCGGATATGATAAGACCATGGACAAGTTCACATCTCTTACGGCCGTTGCCGCCCCAATGCCGATCATTAATATTGATACGGATATGATCATCCCAAAAGACTACCTTAAAACCATTAAACGTACGGGTCTTGGAGAAGGTCTTTTTGCTGAAATGCGCTATGAAGAAGATGGTTCAAACAATGCAGATTTTGTGTTGAATAAAGACGCATATAAAAGCGCGCAAATTCTGGTCGCTGGCGACAATTTTGGCTGCGGTTCATCGCGCGAACACGCTCCCTGGGCATTGCTAGATTTCGGCATTCGTTGCGTTATCTCAACAAGCTTTGCAGACATCTTTTACAATAACTGTTTTAAGAACGGCATCCTGCCAATAAAAGTATCTCAAGAGCAGCTGGACGCATTGATGGATGACGCAAGCCGTGGTTCAAACTCCACGATTTCCGTTGATCTTGAAGCACAAACAATTTCTGGCCCAGATGGCGGCACGATTAATTTTGATATTGATGAAGGTCGCAAACATCGCCTGCTAAACGGCATTGACGATATTGGCGAAACACTCGAAAAATCAGATTCAATTTCCACGTTTGAAGCCAAGAACAGCCAAGCGCGTCCTTGGGCTTAAGTTTAAAATTAAATTTCATTAGATTTCCAAAAGGTGTTTCATGGCAAACCGTAATGTATTTCTTCTACCCGGTGATGGTATCGGACCAGAAGCAACTGTAGAAGTAACAAAAATAATCAATTGGATGAATGTCGAGCAAAACGCTGGGTTTGTCGTTGAAGAAGGGCTTGTTGGCGGTTCTGCTTATGACGCTCATGGTGCTTCAATTTCAGATGCCGATGCAGAAAAAGCTCTTGCCGCAGACGCGGTGCTCTTTGGTGCGGTTGGCGGTCCAAAATGGGATGATGTACCTTACGAAGTACGTCCTGAAGCAGGTCTCCTTCGCCTTCGTAAAGATTTGAAACTTTTCGCCAACCTGCGCCCCGCGATTTGTTACCCTGCACTCGCTGACTCATCTTCACTACGAAAAGACGTTATCGAGGGCCTTGATATTCTAATCGTGCGCGAGCTTACCGGCGGCGTTTACTTTGGCGAGCCAAAAGAAATTCATGACCTTGGGAACGGACAAAAACGCGCGATCGATACGCAAGTTTATGACACGTTCGAAATTGAACGCATTTCTGGCGTTGCCTTTGAAATGGCACGCACGCGCAATAATCGCGTTTGCTCGATGGAAAAACGCAATGTGATGAAATCAGGTGTTCTATGGAATGAAGTGGTAACCGCCACGCATCAGGAAAAATATGCTGACGTCGAACTATCACACATGCTTGCAGACGCAGGCGGCATGCAGTTGGTGCGTTGGCCTAAACAGTTTGATGTGATTGTTACCGACAATCTTTTTGGCGATATGTTATCTGACGTTGCTGCTATGCTAACCGGCTCGCTCGGCATGTTACCTTCAGCATCGCTCGGCGCACCAGATCCAGTAACTGGCGCACGCAAGGCGCTTTATGAACCAGTGCATGGTTCTGCACCGGATATTGCAGGCCAAGGCATTGCTAACCCGATTGCGATGATTGCGTCTTTTGCGATGATGTTGCGCTATTCGTTCAATATGATTGAAGAAGCAGACAATGTTGAAAAAGCAATTGCTAATGTTCTCGACAAGGGCTTACGCACTGGCGACATTTGGTCAGAAGGTGATCAGAAAGTAACTACCTCAGAAATGGGTGACGCGATTCTTACCGAATTGCAGGCGATTTCTGCTTAAACGCAG
>CAZXZQ010000285.1:0-3666 GCA_964645215.1 uncultured Rhizobiaceae bacterium
AGTGATTGGAACCTTATTATACAAGGCCAAGGTGTGGCGCCTTTTTTCCAACAAGGCACGTCTGGTTCTGGCAGTGTAACGAACGTAACCGTGATTTCTGGCGGCACTTACGCATTGTCTGAAACAAACTTCTCAGCGTCTAATAATTTTTATGACTTAACCAACCTTTCATGTGTCGGTGGGTCAGATACATCAACATCTGTTGCAAGCCCAACTATTACCATCATTGCAGGAGACCAGGTAACGTGCACGTTTACGAATACATTTACGGGTGGTTCACTTACACTTCTTAAACAAGTAAATGGCGGCACTGCGCTTGTGTCTGAATGGTCGCTCTTTATGTCTGGTAATGCTGTGCCAAATAATTTTCAGCAAGGTATTTCAGGTGCAGCGTCAATTACCAATGTTGATGTTCAATCCAATTCACAAATTACAGTAGGTGAAAATATTGCTGGCGGCGGAACCAATACAGCCTTTCAATATTCATTGACGTCAATCAATTGTTCGGGTTCTGACCCTGATGGGCAGGATGGGTTGATTATCCAACCGGGTGAAAATGTAACCTGTATATTGATAAATAGCTTGCCGAGTAATCTCAGTGTTTCAAAGACGGTTACCCCAGCTGGTGCAATTGCAAATCTGACGGTGCTAAATTACAGCATTACACTTGAAAATGATGGCCCCCAGACCTTTACAAATGTATCTGTGAATGATGTTCTGACACAAAGCTTAAATGCTCTCACTTTAACAAATGGAATAAATTTTGTTTCCGGTGACGTTAATAATAATGGTGTGTTGAATATAGGCGAGACGTGGATTTATTCTGCAAGTTATGCGGTTGTTCAATCTAACATTGATAATGGTTCAGAACTTTTAAACACTGCAACTGTGTCGACGGACCAATTACCAGACGAGATTGGCAGCGTTGCGACACCAATTACTCAAAATAATGATTTGCTAACTGAGAAGACTTCGAGCTTTCTATTAGACAACAATAATGATGGGCTTGCAGCTGCGGGTGATGTTATTCGCTATACCTATACTGTTGCAAATATTGGAAATACGACCCTTTCAAATATTATACTCACAGATGTTCATAATGGGTTTGGTCCATTCGCCGATAACCCAGAAAATGGTGCGCTGACAGATAATGGTACACTTGGCGATAGTTTTGATACAAATCCAGATGCAACCATATGGGAGCAATTGGCCCCGGGTGATATGTTAACATTCACGGAAGACTACACAGTTGTTCAAGATGACGTTGATGGCTTGCAATAATGTGAGGCAATAAGTGCAGGCTGACAACTGCTGCAATCCGATCTTTACCCCACTGCCCAATTCCCCTATAACATCTTCAAATTTCATCGGTGCTGCCTTGAACAGCGCATGTTTGGAGAAGAGAAAATGACTACCCCAAAACTTAATTCGCTCGATTTGCCGGGCGATCCGAAAGACTGCCGTATTGTGGTTGCAATGTCCGGTGGTGTGGATTCGTCCGTCGTTGCAGGGTTGCTTGCGCGCGAAGGCTATGACGTTGTCGGCATGACGCTGCAACTTTATGACCATGGCGAGGCGGTCCACCGCAAAGGGGCATGTTGTGCAGGGCAGGACATTCACGATGCCCGCCGTGTCGCAGAAACGCTCGGCATCCCGCATTATGTGCTCGACTATGAAGACAAATTTCGGGAGCAGGTGATCAATCCGTTTATGGAAAGTTATATCGCCGGTGAAACACCCATCCCCTGTGTCGCTTGTAATCAGACCGTAAAATTTGCTGACCTTCTTGCAACCGCAAAGGAGTTAGGTGCTGCGGCACTTGCAACTGGCCATTATATTCGTTCGCATTTGGCGGATAGCTCAACCGGCAGACGCGCCATGTATCGCCCTTATGATCATGCACGCGACCAGAGTTATTTTCTTTTTGCTACCACGCAAGATCAGGTTGATTATTTGCGCTTTCCTTTAGGGGGATTACCAAAAGATGAAACGCGCGAAATTGCCCGCGAGCTTGGGTTGGTAGTTGCAGAAAAATCAGACAGCCAGGACATTTGTTTCGTGCCGCAGGGTAAATATTCTGACATCATCAACAAGCTTCAACCAGAGGCCGCAACGCCCGGTGAAATTCGTCATATCGATGGCCGCGTTTTAGGTGAGCATAAAGGCATTATCAATTTTACCGTTGGCCAACGGCGCGGCATTGGTGTTGCTACAGGTGACCCGATTTACGTGGTGCATCTGGACGCAGAAAATGCGCGTGTGATTGTTGGGCCTAAAGAGGCGCTTGATACGCGGCGTTTATATTTGCGTGATGTGAACTGGTTAGGTGATAAGCCCATGGCTGACCTGTCTGAGGACGGACTAACGCTTTATGTAAAAGTTCGCTCAACCCGACCGCCTATGGAAGCTGTGCTTTATCCACCCAATGAAGGTGGAGCTATTGCGGTTGAATTATTGGCCGGTGAAGATGGCATTTCGCCAGGCCAAGCCTGTGTATTCTACGAGGACGAAACGGAATCAACGCGCGTGTTGGGCGGTGGGTTTATTGACCGAACAGAACGTGATGCCGCTGCCGAAGCGCAATTGCAATCGCTCCTAACCGCTGCTGAGTAAGACCCATGCGTATTGGCATTGACTGGGGTGGCACAAAAATAGAAGTCATCGCGCTTGATGAGGGTGGTGACGTGTTACTGAGGGAGCGTGTGGCCACGCCGCAAAATGATTATCAGGCATGTGTGAAAGCTGCCTGTGATCTGGTTTCTTTGGTGGAAGAGAAAATAAAACAAACAGGCAGTGTTGGTATTGGCATTCCCGGTACAATTTCACCGGCAACTGGTTTTGTTAAAAATGCAAACTCTACATGGCTTAACGGCCAGCCCTTGAAACAAGATTTAGAAGCTGCTCTTAAGCGCGAAGTGCGCATTGCTAATGACGCGAATTGTTTTGCCGTGTCGGAAGCTGTAGATGGGGCAGGCGAGGGCCGCCACGTTGTTGCAGGCATTATCATTGGCACAGGGTGTGGGTCCGGCATCGCAATCGATGGTAAGGCGCTTGCGGGCGCGCAAGGTATTGCAGGTGAATTTGGCCATACGCCGTTGGCGCCGATGATGGAAGAAGAATTTCCGGGTCTTGAGTGTTGGTGCGGGCGGCGCGGATGCCTTGAAACTTATGTTTCCGGCACTGGTTTCAGTCGTGATTATGGTCTGCGTATAGGCAAAGCGCATTCCTTTTCGGCTTCAGAGATTCTTGCGCTAGATGATGAAATTTCACGTGCTACATACGCTGCCTATGTCAGCCGTCTTGGGCGCGGCCTTGCAATGCTAGTGAATATTTTAGATCCTGATGTTATTGTTTTAGGCGGCGGAATGTCAAAAATTTCACGGCTGTACGCAGATCTTCCAGCTCAAGTTCGTCCTCATGTTTTTTCAGATTTTTTTGAAACACCAATCCTCCAAGCAATGCATGGGGATAGCTCTGGCGTACGCGGCGCAGCCTGGCTTTGGTAATTCATTTCAAGAATTTACTTTATCATGTTTTTATTGGTTGACAGTAGCGCCTGACATTCCTTATATGCCATTTCGCCTGCACAGTTTAACAATGCATGGCCTCAGTTGGCGGGGTAGCTCAGGTGGTTAGAGCAGCGGAATCATAATCCGCGTGTCGGGG
>CAZXZQ010000286.1:0-3660 GCA_964645215.1 uncultured Rhizobiaceae bacterium
ATGTTGGGTAAAAAGATTTCTGACCCTAAAGGCCTAGAAGGCGATGTGCCTGAAATTGAGGGGTTGGGACTTCTCAATGTGGAAACGGATTTGCTGCCGGAGAAAACCGTTCAAACCTTTCAAGCAGAATCATGCGAATTCAGTTGTGAGCTATCCGGTTATGAAATTCACATGGGCTATACGGATGGTTCTGATTGCGCTCGCCCCATGGTAGATTTTGATGGGCGGCTTGATGGGGCTATTTCAAAGCAAGGCAATGTGCGCGGGTGCTATTTGCATGGGCTGTTCGGCAGTGATGTCTATCGTAAGAAACTGCTCAAGCAACTCGGCTTTGAAGCGGATGAAAAGACGTCCTATTCTGCAAGCCTCGAACTGGCATTGGACGAGTTGGCAGGTGAGATGGAAAAATGGCTGGATATTGATGGGTTGTTGGGGGTGGCTGGAGTCTGTTCTTCCAATTGACATTTTGACATAAATGTTCTTTATTTGTTCTTTAAATAGAGAGACTTTATATGCATGTTAGATTCATCTTTACATAATACGCTATCCAAATTCTTGGTTGTTGCCAAACGCCAAACTTATGCAGGGCAGGATGATGATGCAACACTACCAAATCCATTGCTTGAAGGCAGTATGCAGCTTGAATTTTCCGATGGAAACTGGATGTATCGCGATATCTATCAAGGGTTGTCATTCTTCACGGGGATGGAAACAGTTTATTTCGAAAATGAACCGGTTTGGGCGATGAGCTATTCGGGTGGCGCATCGTCAAACCTTCGTCCAGAAGAAGCAAAACAGGTTTATGTTTTTTTACGTACGGCGCTTATGCAGGTGTCAGACGAGCTTCCAATACGTGGACCTTCAAAACATGTTATGGGAAATGCATCTTACAATATGTCATGCGAAGGTACGCTCTCACGCTTTAGAGGCATTGAAGAAATTTTAATCAGCAATGTTTGTAAATACCGACTTTCATTTGCTGGTGGATTTGTTTTATGAAATGAGGATTTAAAACTTGTATTACATATTGTAATACAATTGAAGGTGTGGGATGATATTTGAGTGGGATGAGAAAAAGAATCTGAAAAACCAATGGAAGCATGGTGTTTCATTTGATCTTGCCAAGCGCATATTTGAAGGTTTTACCTTATCTTTGATTGATGATCGTGAAACATATTGCGAGTTGCGTGAGATTAGTATTGGCTCTGTGGATGGCCTGTTGGTTATAGTTGTTGTTCATACAGATAGAGATGAAGTTTGCCGAATTATCTCTGCGCGAAAAGCTTTAAAGCAGGAAAGAAAATATTATGAACAAGCGTTACGAAAAAGTTTTGGATATTGATGAGCTTCAAAGCCTTGATGATAGCGAGATTGATACGTCTGATATTGCTGAACTGGATAAAGCGTTTTGGGAGAAAGCAAAAATTACGCCACCAAAAAACAAAGCTGTGGTTAGTTTACGGTTGTCAGAAAATGTTATTGAACATTTCAAGGAAGAAAGCCCAAAAGGGTATACAGCAAGAATGGCAGCTGTTTTATCTGCCTATGTGGAAGCTCAGGAATAAGCTCACCTGCGCCAATAAATACAATTGCTACCGAGCATAATTGCCTCTAACACTAAGCTCTTCTTCAACAGCAGTGGAATTCTCATGTCTCAAGAAACAACATTCATCCTCGGCGGTGCGCGGTCGGGCAAAAGCAAATTTGCCGAAGGCCTCGTTTTAAAGTCAGGTCTTAAACCAGTTTACATCGCAACCGGTCGTGCATTTGACGATGAGATGGTCAATCGTATTGAACAACATCAGGATAGACGTGGGGATGTATGGGAGACGGTTGAAGAGCCGTTAGCGCTGGTTGATGCATTGCAACAGTCATCACACGAAGGACGGATGCTGCTAGTTGATTGTCTTACCTTGTGGATTACCAACCTCATGATGGCCGAAGCCAATGTGATGAAGGAGTGTGATTCTCTGGTGAAATTTCTTGAAGAAGCCTCTGTGCCGATTATTGTTGTTTCCAATGAAACTGGTCTCGGCATCGTTCCCATGGAGAAAATGTCGCGTGAGTTCTGCGATTTATCGGGAATGGTACATCAAGCGGTTGCGGGCGTGGCCGATAATGTTTACTTCGTAACGGCAGGACTGCCGAACAAACTCAAATAGGATACGCCAAATTATGGACGCTCAGAAAATTCCAGCCACCGTCATCACAGGGTTTCTGGGTGCAGGAAAAACCACGCTTATACGTAACATGTTGCAAACAGCGAATGGCAAGCGCATCGCGCTCATCATCAATGAGTTTGGTGACCTTGGTGTGGATGGTGATGTGCTCAAAGGCTGCGGTGATGAAACCTGCACGGAAGATGATATTGTAGAACTTAACAATGGCTGTATCTGCTGCACGGTTGCTGATGATTTTGTGCCTACCATGCAGAAGCTTTTGGAACGTGAGAATAAGCCTGATCACATTGTTATTGAAACCTCCGGCTTGGCGCTGCCACAACCGCTCGTGAATGCTTTTAATTGGCCAGAAATTCGTGAGCAGGTAACCGTTGATGGTGTCGTAACCGTTGTTGATAGTCGTGCCGTTGCTGATGGTCGTTTTGCCGATGATATTGATAAGGTCAATGCGCAGCGTGCAGAAGATGAAGCGCTTGATCATGAAAGCCCATTGGAAGAGCTTTTTGAAGATCAGCTCACTTGTGCAGATATGATTGTGTTTAACAAAGCTGATCTTGTGAAGGGTGATGTTCTTGAAAAAGTGCAGGCTGATGTTGGTGATAAGATCTCTCGTTCTGTGAAGCTTGTAAAATCCTCGCATGGCTCATTGCCGGCAGAGGTGTTGCTTGGGCTTGAAAGCAAGACAGAAGCAGATATTGAAAATCGGAAATCACATCACGAACTCCACCACGAAGCGTTTCATGCCGAACATGGTGATGATGCGGAACATCACCACGATCACGATCATGATGAATTTGAGAGCTTTGTTGTTGAAGGTAGTATTGTGGGAAACCGCAAAGACCTGATCAAAGGCTTGGCGCGTGTGATTGAATCTCATGATATTCTGCGCCTTAAAGGGTTTATTGCTATTAATGGCAAGCCCATGCGTTTGGTTGTGCAGGCGGTGGGCAATCGCATCGACCATTATTTCGATCGCGAATGGGAGCGCGATGAAATGCCATCGTCTCGTTTGGTTGTAATAGGACTGCACGGATTAGAGCAGAAAAAAATTAGCAGCCAGATACATGCGCTGATGAAATAAGGTTGATGCGATGCATCTCCTTCTAGCGCAACAGGGTTCCATCAATGAAAGCGATGAAGCGATTGATTTAGGTCAGTCGCCAGCAGATATTCTTTTTTTATCTGCTGCAGACACTGAACTTTCTTCCATCGCGGATGCGCATTCAAAACTTGAAACTGATCTGACATTGCGTGTTGCAAATACCATGCAGCTTACGCATCCTATGTCCGTGGATGTTTATGCAGAGAATACAGTTGCTAAATCCAAACTTGTGATTGTGCGCGTGCTGGGTGGTGAAAGCTATTGGCAGTATGGGCTTGAGAAATTTCTTGAAGCTGCATCTGATAATAATATTGCGCTGGTTGCTTTGCCGGGTGACGATAAACCTGACCCAAGCGTCATGCCATACAATACGGTTCC
>CAZXZQ010000287.1:0-3659 GCA_964645215.1 uncultured Rhizobiaceae bacterium
CCTTAATAATTGAATAAGGTGGATGCCATCCAAGTTCTTGTTTAATGAGGCTACAATCTATCCTGAATGAGCCCAATAGTTTTCGTGCGACATCTTCTTTTCGAATTATCCGCGCCAATGTGTATAATAGGCTTGTTGGCATGTAAAATAATCTTTCAGATTTGCCCATTATTGATGCAATCTGGCGAACCAATTCTTCTGTTGAGTAGTCTTCTAGGTCGCTTACATTAAAAGTTCTATTTGCAGCATTTTGATGCGTTAAACAAACCTCTACTGCATCAATAAGATTACCTATGTAAAGCAGGCTTCGCTTATTATGAATACCTGCAAATGGGAGTGGAGCTCCAGTTCTCACAAGGTTTAATAATTTAAGAAAATTAGCGCCAACTTCTGGCCCATACACCATGGGAGGGCGTAATATCGTAATCTCCATATTTGTATTCTTGCAATAGGCATAGAGTGCATCTTCTGCATGCGCTTTTGATTTGCCATAAGCGCTGACCGCATTGTGAGGATCGTCTTCTTTATAAGCTTGGCTTCTTTCATGACCATAAATAGAGACTGAGCTTATGAAGATAAACCGCTTCACGCCGCAAGAGTTTGCTTGCATTGCTAAATTAATGGCAGCGTCTGAATTGACTTGTTTATAGATGTCGAAATTGCCTTGATCTTTTTTGTGTACGCGAGCAGCTAAATGCACAACGTAGTCACACCCGTCCAAAGGCAGCGACCAATCTGTATCAGCATTGATAAAGCCGATTTCGGTTTCTGTATTGTCTTTTGCATTTCTAACTGCACGCACGACTGAATGATGCTGGTTTTCCAGATAAGAACAAAGTGCCTTGCCTATGAAACCGTTTGCACCAGTAACAAGAATTTTCATTTTCTATTTATCCTCAAATTGGATCGATAGAATTCGACCCAAGCTTGTGTGATATCTTCAGCCGAAAAATCTTTGTGTACTCTGCGTTGAGCATTTTTCCCCAATTTGTTGCGTAATGAACTGTTTGTCATTTGCTCCATGTTTAGTGCAAATTCGCTGGTATCCCCTGCTGGTGAAAGTAAACCTGTTATACCTTCTATAACCGCACTTTCAGCTACACCATAAATGCGTGTTGCAACACAGGGTATGCCAAATGCTGCAGCCTCAATAATTACATTGCCAAAACCTTCACGGTAACTTGGCAAACATAAGATATCAGTTGCATCTAGATATTTCTCTGGGGCTTCCGTTCTACCTAAAATTTTGAACTGGCCATTATGGGGTTTTAATTTTGCTTCAATCTGATGTTTCAGATCTTCTTCATCGGGACCCACAACTAGCAAAAATGCAGACTTATTTTTTTCTGCAATTATCTTGAATGAATCTGCGAGAACCAACACGCCTTTATCTTGTGATAAGCGCCCAAGATATGTAAAAACCAATGCATTTTTAGGAATTTTGCATTCATTTCTGACGAGCGTTCCGCGGCCTTTTTGCTTTGCAAATCGTTTAATATCTACACCAGCAATTGATCCTTCACCAAAAACAGTAACTCTGTTTGCGGAACAAATTTTTGCTTTTTCAAGAACCTGTCTTTGGGACTTGCTATCAGCATGAATTTCATTTGCGCAAATGGCGATGAGCCTATCTGTAAATTGCAAAATTTTTTTCATAAAACCTTGCCTGTTTGCCCATACTTGGCCCGTGAATGTATGCGTGCGTAGAGAGACAAATGTAAACTTAGCAGCAATCATACCAAGTAAACCTCCCTTAGGTGTAAGGCTATGAACAGCATCAAAACGACGACGAAGGAAAAAATGCATTAGCCACATCAAGCAATAAAGGTCATTGAAAATCGTTAACTTTCTTGAGATTGGGAAATGGATGATTTCAACATCGCTTGGCAAACCTGCTGCAATTAGCGTCTCAGTTTTGTTTAGGCAAACCGTTATCGTAAATTCATCTGAAAGTGCTTTTATGTGTCCCTGCAAAAAAGAGTTCAATGCATGCGCAGTTGTCATAACGAAGCATATTTTTTTTCGGCTCATTTCTGTTCACTCGCAATAATGCTTAATAAAAGTTTCTCCAGTTTTGCGAATTGTGTTTTCCGAGAAAAATCTAAACTCTCTTCAGATGTTATAGCTAAGACACTATGTTTATCTTTGATGGTTTGTTGTTCTTGCAAAATACTTACCACTTCGTTTGAACTAGATGCATGTTTACCAAGTTTGTTCGATGTGACTAGAGTACCTACATCATTGTCTTTTGGTCCTATAGCAAGAATAGGTTTTTTTGCTCCGACATATTCAAATAACTTGGTGCCATAAATTCCTTGCGCTTGTCCTTTCCATAGATATAGCAGGAGCAAATCTGCAGAATATTGCAGGGCTAGCGCTTCACTGCGTTTTAGGTTTGGAGATAGTGTAAGACAATCTGATAAGTTATACTTGTCAGCGATTTCAGTTATTGGTGATATGTTTCGTCCGGCAAAAAACAACGAGACTTTTCCACCATTACTTCGGTAATTAGAAATGCCTTCGCAAAAGACTTCAAGGTCGTTGTTCTCAGGATATAGGTTGCCCGTGAAAACGATCTTCAATTCATTTTTGGCGCCTGTTTCAAGCGTTGTAACATTAGCAAAGTCGTCTTGGTCGTAACCGTTCCTTATCGTCCAAACAGGTTTTTTAAAGTGCCCTAATATTTCTGCTAAAGGTTCAGAGACTGTAATCAGGGCTGAAGCAGTTTTTAGCAGATTGCGTTCCCATTTTTTTTCAATCCATTGTTTCCATGAAGGGCTGGCAAAATAGTGATTATCTGTCCATAGATCTCTAAATTCAGCCACCCAGCCCACAGAAAACTCTGACGACAATGCTTTTGCAACTCTAAGTGCTGAATGTGATGGTGCGCTTACATATATTAAGTCATATTGCTTTTTAGCAAGCAATTCGCGCCCTTTTTTCAATGCAGGCGAAACCCAGCCTATTTCAGCATCTGGCCAGTAGAATAAATCTCTATACCATTTTTTCAAAAGCTGTGTTTTCTTGGATGCTTTGCCGTTAGTGTTGTACCCGCTACGAGCCGTTTTCTCGCGCCCCCCTAATAATAGTTCTACAGGCGCATTTGCTGACCAGCCTTTTAGAAAAGATACTCTTTCTGGAGGAATCTCCAATTCAGCTTCAACTGGAAAAGGTTGTTCAGCACTGATGACATCTATTTCGTGACCTTGATTGTATAAATATTTAGCGAGTTCGCCAGGCCTTACGCCTCCTACAGAATTGTAGGGTGGAAAATAATAGCTAATTAATAATAACTTCATGCGCGAAATATGTTCGATTCTAAAACAAAACGATAATGTGCAGTTTAATAAGAGGCATTCAAATGTGTCCGTTTAGTTTTTATTATATTAGAAATATGCTCCAGTCTCTGAAATAAATAAGGTTTTTATTTTTTTACTGCGGTTTTTCGATCCCCAAATTACACAGTTTTATAGTCTAATTAGTGCCGTTCAGTTGTAGTTGTTGTGCTTCAATTTGGACCGTAAAGCAAAATTTATGAGTAATTTGAATGGCTTCAATGTGTTGGTGAGCCTCCAAAATTCATAATATCCATGTATAAATTAAGAAAAAATACAATTATTTACTTTTGTTAATATTTGTATTTTTCATACCATAAATTG
>CAZXZQ010000288.1:0-3648 GCA_964645215.1 uncultured Rhizobiaceae bacterium
AAGAAATTGGATTGGATGACATTGCAGAGGTTGGCGTTGGAGCAGCCGTTGTCACTGTCATACCCAAGAAGAAGAAGGTTCGGGTGAAAAAAGCTGGTGCACCTAAAAAGGTTGCAGCGAAGAAAAAACCGGCACCACCGAGAATTGAAGCTGCCGAATAATAAAACTATTCGGCGCTTTCAGCTTCATTGTTTTGGTTCCATTTGCGGTAAGCAAGCGGAATGCTGATTAGGTAAACCAGCGCAAGACCTGATAGCGTGTACCAAGGATAGCTAAGAACAATTGCGGCCATGAAAACGGCCATAATCATCAGTGGCAAAACCAGATCACGGCGCACTGTCATAGCCATCTTTTTACCGGAAAATGTTGGAATGCTGGACACCATAAGATAGCCGCATATGAGCGTGAAGAAGCATGAAGCCCAAGCAAAGGCATCTGTTACTTCTACGCCTTTTAAAATTAAATATACCGGCAGCAAGGCAATTAATGCGCCTGCGGGTGCCGGAACGCCTACAAAGAAATTAGCATGCCAATCTGGCGCGTTTTCATTTTCTAACATGACGTTGAAACGTGCCAGTCTCAAACATGCGCTGCTTGCGTAAAGCAATACAACCACCCAGCCAAGCGAAGGCACATTGGATAAAACTGTGAAATATAGAATAAGCGCAGGCGCAACACCAAAATTCACAAAATCAGCAAGGCTATCCATTTGGGCACCAAAGCGTGTTGTTGATTTCAAAAATCGCGCAACGCGACCATCAATACCATCGAGGAAACCGGCAAAAATAATAGCAGCAACGGCTAACTCAATACGCTGTTCAATTGCAAACCGAATAGCTGTAAGCCCGGAGCAAATCGCGAGCAGTGTTAGTAAGTTTGGGAAAATGGTGCGTAAGGGAATGTCGCGAAGCCGCACATGAGAGGGGGAAGTATCAACTTCTTCGCCATCAGGGTCAAATGGGGGAAAGGGTCCATCCATGACGCGTCACGCTACCCGAATTAGAGGAACAGTAATGTCTTTATCAAAGCGAGCGAGAATGGTTTCTCCAGCAATTGCTGTTTGACCAACGGCAACAGACGCTTGTGCTTCATTCGGCAAATAAACATCCAAGCGAGAGCCAAACCGGATTAGGCCAAAGCGTTCACCGCTTGCTAAATCTTCACCGTCTTTGCTCCAACAAACAATGCGCCTTGCAACAAGGCCCGCAATCTGAACAACCCCGATCTCACCTTTATCCGTATCGATGACAAGAGAATTACGTTCGTTTTCTTCTGATGCTTTATCAAGTTCAGCATTAAGAAAACGGCCCTTTTGATAAACCACACGAATAATCTTGCCCCGCATTGGCGCACGGTTTACATGACAATTGAAGACGTTCATAAACACCGAAATTCTAAGCAATGGTTCTGAACCAAGCTTCAATTCTGCTGGTGGAACAAACTTCCCAACATATGAAACTTTTCCATCTGCGGGACTGATCGTAATTTCGTCACTGACCGGTGTCACACGCTGCGGGTCTCTAAAGAAAAGCGCGCACCAAATTGTAAGTGCTAAGCCTAAATAGAATAATGGAGACCAAATCCACCCGATTACAATTGTAAGAAGTGCAAACCCAGCAATGAAAGGATAGCCTTCCCTATGGATCGGTGGAATTGCGGTTTTAATTGAATTTACAATGCTCATATAATTTCGCCGTTTTTTGTTGGTTATGGGCTATCAGGTTTAATTGAATAACTCAATCTATCGCTTATCTTAGTATGCCTAAATCGTCGTTTTCTTTTGCTTTGCGCAATTTATCTTCTGCTGCGGTTGCTTCTCGCTGGCGGCTCCACATCTGCTCGTAAAGCCCTTTCTTGCGCAACAGGCTCTTATGTGTTCCGCGCTCAACAATGCTGCCTGCTTTCAAAACTAAAATCTCGTCTGCATTAACCACTGTAGAAAGGCGGTGCGCGATGACAACGGTTGTGCGGTTTTTGGAAACCACATCAAGGGCTGCCTGAATTTCACGTTCCGTTTGTGTATCAAGTGCGGAAGTTGCTTCATCTAAAATAAGAACCGGAGGTGCTTTTAATAAGGTTCGAGCAATCGCAACGCGTTGTTTCTCGCCACCAGAAAGTTTCAAGCCACGCTCACCAACTTCTGTTTGGAAGCCTTGAGGAAGTGCGCGAATAAACTCGCCAATCTGTGCCATATCAGCAGCACGTTCAACTTCTTCATTTGATGCGCCCGGGCGGCCATAACGAATGTTATACGCAATTGTTTCATTAAATAGCACCGTATCTTGCGGCACCATGCCTATGCTTGCCCGCAAGGATGCTTGCGTAACGTCACGCAAATCTTGCTCATCAATTTTAATGCTGCCATCAATCACATCATAAAATCTAAATAAAAGCCGTGAGATTGTTGATTTGCCAGCGCCCGATGGACCGACAATTGCCACTGTCTTACCGGCGGGCACTTCAAATGAAATGTCATTTAGAATTGCGCGGTCATCTTCATAGGAAAATAAAACATTTTCAAAAGCGATCTTACCGTGCTCACATTTCATATCGGCGGCGTTAGGCTTATCTTGAATTTCTTTATCTACATGTAAAAGTTCAAACATGTTTTCAAGATCTGCAAAGCCTTGTCTAATTTCGCGGTAAATAAAACCAATGAAGTTAAGCGGCAAAAACAATTGCATGAGAAGCGCATTGATCATGACAAAATCGCCAAGGGTCTGCTCGCCTGCCTGCACCGCATGAACGGATAAGATCATACAAACAACCATGCCAATACCCATAATGATGGCTTGCCCAAAATTAAGCCAAGCAAGCGAGGTCCATACTTTTGTTGCAGCTTTTTCATAACGCAACATGGATTCGCCAAAACGGTTTGCTTCCAGTTCCTCATTGCCAAAATATTTGACGGTTTCAAAATTAAGCAGTGAATCAATCGCCTTAGAGTTGGCTTCCGTATCGTTATTGTTCATGTCGCGGCGTATATTGATGCGCCAATCAGACGCCTTAACCGTAAACCAGACATAAGCCCAAATCATAATGGAGATGACGGCAACATAGCGCCAATCAAACCAATACCAGATGACCACTGCCATAAAGAAAAATTCTAAGATTGTTGGAATACCATTTAAAATTGAAAACCTAACAATTGCTTCAATGCCCTTGGTTCCACGCTCAATGACACGTGAAAGCCCACCCGTCTTGCGCTCAAGATGATAGCGCAAACTCAGCGCATGAAGGTGCGAGAATACAATTGTTGAAAGCTGTCTAACCGCATATTGGCCAACACTTGCAAAAAGCGCGTCACGCAATTGATTAAGGCCAAGTGATGCAACGCGCCCAAGGTTATAAAGCGTGACAAGTGCGACAGGTGTTAAAAACAAAACTGGCAGCCAATCTTCAACAGTTGGGTTATCTGCTAGCTCGCCAGTTAATGCGTCTGTTGCAAGTTTAAAAAAGTATGGAATTAAAACAGTTACAATTTTTGCAACCACCATAAATAGCGTTGCGTAGATTACGCGGCGTTTTAAATCTGGACGATCTGTTGGCCACATATACGGCCATAGGTTTTTTAAAGTTCTAAGAAGATCAGCCTCGCCCGCATCAACAAATTTTTGACGATTATCACTCATTTGCATGTCACCCTAG
>CAZXZQ010000289.1:0-3637 GCA_964645215.1 uncultured Rhizobiaceae bacterium
GTAAGGCTACCCGCCTAACCTGACGCTGCGTCAGAAGCGAAAAGGTAAGCAAAATAAGTATGCTTGGAATGAGGAAAAAGGCATGGCGCTTAATGAAGTGAAACTCGTCCAACCCAATGCGTTCGGCCACAGGGGGACTGCCTGCAAAAGACATTAGAAAACCACATAGCATCAAGAATAAAAGCGCCACCATTAATGGCCTGTCAACCGTGCGCCACCATTCAGCAAGAAGACTATTATCCGCCCGACTAATCATCGTTTATTCTCCCCGTATTTAGCAAACCCTTCCAAAGCATAAACCGCTGCTCTGAAGGCATCGCCTCGAATTTCAAAATTCGCAAACTGATCAAAACTCGCACAAGCTGGAGACAAAAGCACAACAGCATTGTCGCTTGCACTGCCAGCATCACTCGCCGCACTAACAACGGCTGCATCAATGGTTTCAGAAATTTCAAATGGCAAATCATTGCCAAGTGACACCGCAAATTGTGGCGCTGCCTCGCCAACCAAATAAGATTTTGTGACATTACCAAAAAGACTGCGCAGGCTCTCGATCCCACCTTCTTTGGCAAGTCCCCCTGCTATCCAGTGAATGTTGGAAAAGCTGGCAAGCGCCATCGCCGCAGCATCCGCATTGGTTGCCTTGGAATCATTCACATACGTAACGCCACTCGCCTCGCCCAAAATTTCCATACGATGTGCAAGACCAGGAAAGGTTTTCAACCCCTCAAGAATTTGTTCGTCGCTCAAACCAACGGCACGGCAAGCCTCCGTTGCAGCATTTGCGTTTTGCGTATTATGAGAACCGCGCAATGTGGCGATACCATCAAGATTGATAAGCGCTTCTTCAGAAGAAATTGAAGTTACTTCTTTACCATCCGAATAAAGTGACGTTCCGATATTGCATGTGAAATCATCATCAGCGCCAAGAATCGCAACATCACTTGCTGCAACCAATCTTGCTTTGATTGCTGCATAATTTTCCATCGTGCCATGACGATCCAAGTGATCAGGCGCAAGGTTTAGCAAGATACCAATTTGAGGATCAAGCTTTGGTGCCAGATCAATCTGATAGGATGAACACTCCACCACATGCACGCGATCTTTAGATGGCGGCTCAAGCGAAAGCACAGCCTTGCCGATATTCCCGCCCATCTGAACGTCAAATCCGTTATGGCGTAATACATGTGAAATCAATGCGGTTGTTGTTGATTTGCCATTCGTACCGGTGATCGCGATAAAAGGGCTATCGGGTGCATATTTTCTGCGCTCATCAGCAAAGAGCGCCACATCACCGACAATCTCAACACCATGTGCATTGGCAAGTTCCGCACTCCAATGCGGGCTAGGATGGGTAAGCGGCACACCCGGCGCCAAAACCAAAGCGTCTACCTTGCTAAAATCAAGCGCGCGTAAATCGCCAGTTGGAATACCTTCACGTGCGGCGTCCTCAACACTTTTTGGATTGTCATCAAAGGCAATAACATTCGCACCACCAGCCATTAAAGCCCGCGCAGTCACAAGCCCAGATCCGCCCAAACCAAAAAGGGCGATAGTCTGATCTTTTCTTGTGGTGACTGGGATCATACGCGCAATACCTATCTTAGTTTCAGGGTCGCAAGACCAATAAGTGCTAGCATTACAGAAATAATCCAGAACCGAATAACCACCTGGCTTTCAGTCCACCCCTTTTTCTCAAAGTGATGATGTATCGGCGCCATTCGGAAAACCCGTTTACCTGTCAGTTTAAAGGATGCGACTTGAATAATAACCGAAAGCGCTTCCATAACGAACAAACCACCAATGATCACAAGAACAATCTCGTGTTTTGTAGCAACAGCAGTTGCGCCAATCATACCGCCCAAAGCCAATGAACCTGTATCACCCATAAAGATCGCAGCAGGCGGCGCATTGAACCAAAGGAAGCCAAGACCGGCTCCAATGATCGCGCCACAAAGAACTGCTATCTCGCCGGTTCCAAGCACAAAGTGAATTTGTAGGTAATCAGAAAAAATCTTATTACCTGACAGATAGGCAATCATGCCAAATGAAGCGGCCGCAATCATGACCGGTACGATTGCTAAGCCATCCAAGCCGTCGGTCAGGTTCACCGCATTACCTGCGGCAACAATCACAAACGCACCAAAGAGCACGAAGAACACACCCATGTTTAACAAAAGATCTTTGAAGAACGGGAATGTAAGAGACGAAGAAAATTCTGGTTTCCCGATTGTCATAATTACATAACATGCAATTGCTGCAATGATGAATTCCAGCAAAAGTCGCATCTTGCCAGAAAACCCTTTGTGGCTTGTCTTCGAGACTTTCAGATAATCATCGTAAAAACCGATCAACCCAAAGCCAAGCGTTACAAGCAACACAACCCAAACATAAACATTGGAGAGATTTGCCCAAAGAAGTGAAGAGAATAAAACAGCGGTGAGTATGATTAAACCACCCATCGTCGGCGTGCCTGCTTTGGCGAAATGGCTTTCCGGCCCATCTGCTCTAATTGGCTGCCCCTTGCCTTGCCTTTGTTTAAGCGAAGCAATCATCCTTGGCCCAAACAAAAAGACAATAAAAGCGGACGTCATCAACGCTGCACCTGTACGGAAGGTAATATACCTAAACAGATTCAGAAAGGAGAAATCCTCAGCAAATTCTAGGCCAAGATAATATAGCATGTTAATATTCCTAATGCGCAAACGCGCGCAGATTTACTCAATGATTTTTTGTACTACTGATGAAAAACGCATACTGTTGGAAGCCTTGAGCATCACGACATCGCCCGGCTTCATAACTATTTTCAATGCATCAACAAGCGCATCGACGGATGTGAAGTGACCACCCAATTTATCTTTTGGCAAAATGCCAGCAAGATGTTCCATTTCTTGCCCCATCAAGAAGACAAGATCAACCTTTGCAGCAGAAATTGGCCGCGCCAACTCCTCGTGTAATTTACGCGATTGATTGCCGAGTTCCAGCATATCACCCAAAACCGCAATGCGTCGCTTGGTGCGCACAGTCGCAAAATTTCCAAGCATAAGAAGCCCTGCTTCCATAGAAGCCGGGTTTGCATTGTAACTTTCGTCAATCACTGTAATGCCCATCGCGCCAGAGCCGCCAATCTGATAACGCGTACCGCGACCATCTGCGACTTCAACCTTATTCATCGCATCAAGTGTTTTTTCAATATCCGCATCGACCAGATAAGCCGCACCCAACACGGCCAAACTGTTCATAGCCATGTGCTCGCCCGGCACATTAATTGAATATTCCATATCAGTGCCATTAATACGCACTGAGAGTTTGGAGCCTTCATCATTTTGATAAAGCTCACGTAGCCAGATATCTGAGCCGCGCTTTGTACCAAATGAAAGCAAATTATTGATGGAAGCTTCTTCAGCAAGATCGCGTAACAATAAATATCGCTTGTCATCATGGTTGATCAGAGCATGCCCGCCAGGCGTAATGCCTGAATAAATTTCAGCCTTTGCACGCGCAATATCTTCAATCGTATCAAACGCACCAATATGAGCTGCGGCAATGTTGGTGATAATCGCCACATGTGGGCGCACCATGCTCACAAGCTCTGTAATTTCACCTGCATTGTTCATACCAATTTCAAAAACACCAT
>CAZXZQ010000290.1:0-3624 GCA_964645215.1 uncultured Rhizobiaceae bacterium
AGGTCCGTGAAAGTGGCAGAAGTGAAGTAATCAAGACTTGGAGCAGACGTTCAACGATCCTGCCTCAATTCGTTGGTCTTACCTTCGGCGTATATAATGGCCAGAAGCACATTCCGGTGCTTGTGAGCGAAGACATGGTAGGTCACAAACTTGGCGAATTTTCACCAAGCCGCACTTACTACGGTCATGGCGCTGACAAGAAAGCGAAGAGGAAGTAATCATGGGTAAGCAATCTCGCGAAAGAGTATTAGCAGACAATGAGGCGCGTGCGGTAACCCGTACGATCCGCACTAGCCCTCAAAAGCTAAACGATGTTGCTATGCTGATCCGTGGTAAGAAAGCAAGCAAGGCTTTGGCCGACCTTGAATTCTCGCACCGCCGTATCGCTGGTACTGTTAAGAAGACATTGGAGTCTGCAATTGCTAACGCTGAAAACAACCATGATTTGGATGTTGATAGTCTGATTGTTGCAGAAGCTTATGTCGGCAAGTCAATCACCATGAAACGCTTCCGCGTTCGTGGTCGTGGTAAAACTAGCCGTATTTTGAAACCCTTCTCACACCTCACAATTGTGGTGCGTGAAGTTGAAGAGGAGGCCGCGTAATGGGTCAGAAGATTAATCCAATCGGTTTCCGCCTCGGTATCAACCGCACATGGGACAGCCGCTGGTTCGCTACTAAGGGTGAATATGGCAATCTTCTTCATGAAGACATTGCTATTCGTTCATACCTTGAAAAAGAACTTTCAGCAGCTTCAATTGCTAAAATCGTGATTGAGCGACCGCATAAGAAATGTCGCGTAACAATTCATTCTGCACGTCCTGGTATCATTATTGGTAAAAAGGGCGCTGACATTGAGAAACTTCGCCGCAAACTTGGTGAGATGACTTCATCTGAAGTACACATCAACATCAACGAAGTGCGCAAGCCAGAAATTGACGCAACAATCGTTGCTCAGGCAATTGCTCAGCAGCTAGAACGTCGTGTGGCTTTCCGCCGTGCAATGAAACGTTCAGTTCAATCTGCAATGCGTCTTGGTGCACTTGGTATTCGTATCAACTGTTCGGGTCGTCTTGGTGGTGCTGAGATCGCTCGCATGGAATGGTATCGTGAAGGCCGTGTGCCGTTGCATACATTGCGTGCAGACATCGATTACGGTGTAGCATCCGCTTCAACTGCTTACGGCATTTGTGGTATTAAAGTATGGATCTTCAAAGGCGAAATCTTTGAACATGATCCATATGCTTCAGAACGCCGTGGCAATGAATCACAAGAACAAGGTGGCGGTAATAACCGTCGTCAAAACGCTTAAATTTAAACGGGATTAAAAAACAATGTTGCAGCCAAAGCGCACAAAATTCCGCAAGCAGCACAAGGGCCGTATTCACGGTACTGCGAAAGGTGGAACAAGCCTTACGTTTGGTGCTTTCGGTCTCAAGGCTATGGAGCCAGATCGTATCAATGCGCGCCAGATTGAGGCGGCTCGTCGTGCTATCACGCGTCACATGAAGCGTGCTGGTCGTGTGTGGATCCGTATCTTCCCTGACTTACCGGTTTCTTCAAAGCCAACCGAGGTTCGTATGGGTAAGGGTAAAGGTTCGCCTGACTATTGGGCAGCGCGCGTTAAGCCTGGCCGTATCATGTTCGAAATTGACGGTGTATCCGAAGAAGTTGCTCGTGAAGCACTTCGTCTTGGTGGCCGCAAACTATCTATTAAAACCCGCTTTGTTCAGCGTATCGCTGAATAGGGCATAGTTAAAAGAGGTTGAGCCATGAAGGCCGACGATATTAGAACCAAAACACCGGATGAGCTTAAAGACGAGCTTATTGGCCTTAAGAAAGAACAGTTTAACCTGCGCTTTCAACAAGCAACCGGTCAATTGGAAAACACTGCTCGCATGCGTCAGGTACGCCGTGACATAGCGCGCATTCAAACCATTGCAGCTGAAAAACAGACTGTAGAAGCTAAAGCCTAATAAGGCTTATAAGGAAAGATTGAAGACATGCCAAAACGCGTTTTGCAAGGTACTGTTGTCAGTGACAAGAACGACAAAACTGTTGTTGTTAAAGTTGAGCGCCGGTTCATCCATCCGCTCTTCAAAAAGACAGTGCGTCGTACAAAAAACTATAAAGCCCATGATGAGGCTAATGTGAAAAAGGTCGGAGATGAGGTTTTCATCGAAGAATGCCGTCCGATTTCAAAGGACAAGCGCTGGACCGTCATTGAAGGCCAAGTGTAAGTTATAAGATAGGCCTGGTAGTTCTGCGGTTCGTAAGACCAAGGAAAACCCAGATTTAGAAAAGAAGGTAATCAGTCATGATTCAGATGCAATCAAATCTCGATGTAGCCGACAATTCCGGTGCACGTCGTGTTATGTGCATCAAAGTGCTGGGCGGTTCCAAACGGAAATACGCTTCAGTTGGTGACATTATTGTGGTTTCTGTAAAAGAAGCTATTCCGCGCGGCCGCGTTAAAAAAGGTGACGTTATGAAAGCAGTTGTGGTTCGCACAGCTCAATCACTACGTCGCGCTGACGGTAGCATGATCAAATTTGACGGCAATGCAGCTGTTATCGTTGATAACAAAAGCGAGCCGGTTGGTACCCGTATCTTCGGGCCAGTGCCACGTGAACTTCGTGCTAAGAAGCACATGAAGATCATCTCTTTGGCACCAGAAGTATTGTAAGGGATAACGGATATGCAAAAGCTTAAAAAAGGCGATAGCGTTGTTGTTCTTGCTGGTAAGGACAAAGGCCGCACTGGCCAGATCATGCAAATGATGCTGAAAGACGGTAAAGCTATCGTTCAAGGCGTTAACATGGTGAAGCGTCATCAGAAACAATCTCAAACTCAAGAAGCTGGTGTTGTTGCTAAAGAAGCAGCTATTCAGCTTTCCAACATTGCATTGGCTGACCCAAAAGACGGTAAAGCAACACGTGTTGGCATTAAAATTTTGGATGACGGAAAAAAAGTCCGTGTTGCCAAGCGTTCTGGAGAAGTGATCGATGGCTGAAGCTAATTACGTACCTCGCTTACGCACCCATTATACAGATGTAGTGCGTGGCAAAATGTCGGAGCAATTCGGCTATAAAAATCCAATGGAAATTCCTGGTATTGATAAAATAGTTCTCAATATGGGGGTTGGTGAAACAACTCAGGATTCTAAGAAAGCGCAAGTTGCTGCTGATGATCTAACATTGATTGCAGGTCAAAAAGCACAAATCACTTACGCTCGTAAATCTATCGCGACCTTTAAGGTACGTGAGGCGATGCCACTGGGTGCAAAAGTAACCCTTCGTGGTCCTCGCATGTATGATTTTATTGACCGTCTGGTTACAATCGCGCTGCCGCGCGTTCGTGACTTTCGTGGTCTTAATCCAAAAAGCTTTGATGGCCGTGGCAATTTCGCTATGGGCGTTAAGGAGCACATTGTGTTTCCAGAAATCAACTACGACAAAGTAGATCAGATCTGGGGCATGGACATAATCGTTTGTACGACTGCTAAAACCGATGATGAGGCAAGAGCTCTTTTGAAAGAGTTTAACTTCCCATTCCCGGTTGAAGCGTAAGTAACGGCAAGCGTGAAGCAAAGGAAAAATTAAATGGCTAAAGTTAGCGCATTTAC